>DATFVO010000142.1:0-19098 GCA_035260265.1 Methyloceanibacter sp. | reverse complement strand
CAGCCTGAAGCCGAGCTCCTCGATCACGGGCTCGGCAAGATCGGCGATCACCCGCTCCGTTCCGGTCTCGCGGGTAAATCTCCGGTCGTTGGCGGCAGGGCTCGACATCGCTGGCGGCCACACACTCCTCGGGGTACGAGGAGACTAGGAGCCTAACAAAAAGGAGCGGGCGGCAAGCCCACTCCTGATCAAACCAATCATGAGTTCGCACCTAATATACGAGCTTTTTCCGGGGTTTCAAGCGCCTTAGGGCGTCCGCAACGACCCTTATGGGGTCCCAATGACCTGCTTCTCGATGCGCTCGAAATCGTTGACGCGCTCGTAAGAGAGCGCGCAGAGGCACGATGAATAATTGCCGCCAATTGACGTGCTGCCGAAGGCGAGGCCGTCTTCGAAGGTGCAGGCGGAATCGCGATAGGCGATCCATTGCTTTTGCGCGTCCTTGAGATAGCCGAGCTGGATATAGGGCGCTTGCCCCATATCCTTGGCGTCGGCACAGACGGCGTCTTGCAGCTTCTTGTAGCTCTCGTTCAGGAGCTGATCGGCCTTGTCGGCCGCTCGCGCGACGCAGGCTTTGTATTCGGGAGTGGAATGCTGTCCGCGCAAGTTTGGTAGCAGGTCGCAGCAATATCGGTCCCTGCTGAGGCTGCTGCCGGCAGCAGCACGGTCAGCAAAGCAAATGCAAGGACGCGCATTAGCCCCCTCCGGATCTAGAGCCGCCTAAATCTGAGATACACAGGCTTTCGGCCTTCGCTCAAGGCCTTCCGTTCGTAACGCGTCTCTGGCCAACCGATGGGACGCGTCTCCGCTTCTTCGGCGAGGACGAAGGCGCCGCTCCCGCACAACAACGACCGCACATTGGCGGCATAATCGCCCGAGTCGCTCGCAAATCTGAGTTTGGCCCCAGGCGCAAGCACGCGCGCGAACTGCTCGATAGATTCTGACGAGATCAGCCTTCGCTTCAGGTGCCGTTTCTTAGGCCAAGGATCGGGAAACAGAATGAAAAGACGAGAGACTGTTCCGTCGGGCAACCAGGCAAGCACCTCGCGCGCGTCGCCGTCGTGCACCCTGATGGTCTCGATCCCTCTCGCCTCGATCGCACCGAGCAGACTTGCCACGCCGTTGATGAAGGACTCGCAGCCGATGAAGCCGACATCTTTGTGGTGCTCGGCCCGAAACAGGAGATGCTCGCCAGAGCCGAAGCCGATTTCTAGCCAGACCTGCTTGACGGGGACCGGAAAGAGATCTTCTAGGCGCTTTGGGGCACGGGACTCGAGGTTAAGTCTAAGCCGCGGCAGCAGGTCTGCGATCAGGCGCTCTTTGCGCGCGCTCAAGGGCTTGCCCTTGCGCCTGCCAAAGGACCTGAGCGGCCTAACCTCACCGGTCGGACGACTCTCGTGCGCCAATGCACCCACCATCGTCATGCCCGCGCGAGCGGGCGTCCAGTAACCCCCTGGCTTTCGTTACCAAAAGCTCTGTGGTTACTGGATCGCCCGGTCGAGCTGGGCGATGACAATAAGGCTAAGGCGGAAGCCCGTCAGGTCAGCTCGGCGCGGATTGGCTCGACGAGATCGAGCTTCTCCCAGGAGAAGCCGCCGTCATTGTCGGGCTGGCGCCCGAAATGACCGTAAGCTGCGGTGCGCTCGTAGATCGGACGGGAGAGCTTAAGGTGCTCCCTGATGCCGCGCGGGCTCAAGTCCATCACCTGGCGCAGAGCCTGCTCAAGCTTACCTTCGGCGACGCTGCCGGTGCCATGCAGGTCCACGTAGAGCGAGATAGGCTGAGACACGCCGATCGCATAGGAAACCTGCAGCGTGCATTTATCGGCAAGCCCGGCAGCTACCACGTTCTTGGCGAGGTAGCGCGCGGCGTAAGCGGCAGAGCGGTCGACCTTAGTCGGGTCCTTGCCTGAGAAGGCGCCGCCGCCGTGGGGCGCCGCGCCGCCGTAAGTATCGACGATGATCTTGCGGCCGGTGACGCCGCAGTCGCCGTCCGGACCGCCGATCACGAAACGTCCGGTCGGATTGACGTAGAATTTGGTGTGACCGTTCACCCAGCCCTTCGGCATCACCTCGTTAACGAAGCCGCGCACGATTTCCTTGACGCGCTCCTGGCTCACCTCCTCGCCGTGCTGGGTCGAGACCACGATGGAATCGGCCCGCACCGGCTTGCCATTCTCGTAGGCGAGCGTCACCTGGCTCTTGGCATCAGGTCCGAGCTCGGGCGTGCGACCGGTGTGCCGCGCCTTGGCCATCTCGTGCAGGATGCGGTGCGCGTAGAAGATCGGCGCCGGCATCAGCGGCTCGGTCTCGCGGCAGGCAAAGCCGAACATGATGCCCTGGTCGCCCGCGCCCTCGTCTTTCTTGGTCTCGGCATCGGCGTCGACGCCACGGGCGATGTCGGCGGACTGCTCGTGCACATAATATTCGAACTCGGCCAGGTCCCAATGGAATCCTTTCTGTTCGTAGCCGATCTCACGCACGGCGCGCCGGGCCGCCTGCTCGATCACCTCGGGTGTTACGCTCTCCGGCCCGCGCACCTCGCCGGCCATGACGATGCGGTTGGTGGTCACCAGCGTCTCGACGGCGACCCGCGAATGGGGATCGGCGGCAAGATAGAGATCGACCACCGCATCGGAGATACGGTCGCACACTTTGTCGGGGTGACCCTCCGACACGGATTCGCTGGTGAAGACGTAATTTGTCCGGGACACTTGACCCACCCCTGTTTCGAGCGAAGACGCGCGGCCAGGCGGCCGCATTCGTTCTCGCAAACCATAGGGCGCACGGCGGGTCAAGCCCGCCGTCAAACAGCCGCGACTCTAAATTCGATTGGAACTTAAGAGGCGCTACTGCTTCCGCTGAGTGCCCGCACCAGGTCGACCACGCTCTTGCGGATCTTGGCATCGCCGATCTTGACGAAGGCGCGATTGAGCTCAAGTCCTTCGCGGCTATTTAGAAACTCGAGAATGAAGGCTTCGGAGTCCGGCTCGGCCATTCCGCGCACTGCGTTGCCATCGCCGCTGTAAGGTGCCTCCTCGAAGAAGAATTGAATAGGGACGTCGAGGATCTTCGAGATCTGAAACAGCCGGCTCGCGCCGATGCGGTTCACGCCCTTCTCGTATTTCTGCACCTGCTGAAATGTAAGTCCCATGCTCTCGCCGAGTCGCTCCTGACTCATGCCGAGCAACATGCGTCGCAATCGCACCCGGCTGCCGACGTGGGCGTCGACGGGATTAGGCTTCTTGCCTGCCATTCGTTCGCTCGCAATTAACATTGAGATCGAAAATTGGAAGATGACTCATATTCTTGATGAAACGATCCTTTCGTCGTTCATAGGGGGGCGGTTTACCCCCGTCAAGCATGGCAGCGCCGCACCCCGTATTTGTGCGGGAGCGCTCGGCTGGTCAGACGAGACGATTGCACGCGACAGGCGAGCCAAGCCGCAAGAGCAAACGCGATGGTCGAGATTTCTAGAATAATTCCTAATTGAACGAAGAGAGTTGGTGGGCCCACCTTGGGCAAGTCCACATCGATCACTCCTTTCTCGTCGAGACTAATCTCGGCGAGAATTCTGCCGTAAGGATCGATCAATGCCGAGATACCCGTATTGGCGGCACGGGCGACAGGTAATCCTTGCTCGACGGCACGGACTTGGGCCTGATGGAGGTGCTGGTAGGGACCAGCGCTCGATCCAAACCATGCGTCGTTGGTGACGTTTAGCAGCCAGCCCGGTCTCGCCGAGCCGTCGGTCACGTCGTCGGGAAAGATAATCTCGTAGCAGATGAGCGGGCTTGCCGGCGGCGCCCCCGGGATAGGCAGAAGCCGCGGGCCGGCGCCCGAGCTGAAACCGCCGCGCACGCCGGTGAGCTGCATGATGCCCAGACTTTCCATGAAATCTTGGAAAGGTAGGTACTCGCCGAACGGGACGAGATGCATCTTGTCGTAGCTCGAGACGACGCGGCCCTGATCGTCGATCACGAGCAGGCTGTTATAGATGCGCGTCCTAGCGAGCAGGCCTTCCGCGTTGCGCTCCTCAACGAGCCGCGCCGAGCCGACGACGAGAGACGTTCCTCCAGGTAGCACCGCGCCAATGGCGTCGAGCGCGTCAGGCGTGTCGGCGAGGAGGAAAGGCACCGCTGTCTCGGGCCAGATCACGATGTGGGTGCCGGCCAATCCTGTCCCATTCGCCCCCGATTTGGTCAGATCGAGATACTCTGAGAAGATCTCGGCGCTATTCTCAGGTCGCCATTTCTCGGCTTGGTCGATGTCGGCCTGGACGATGCGAAGACGAATGCCGGTGCTCGCGTGTTCAGCCTGGGCAAGCCGCCGCGCGCCCCACGCATAGCCAGCGCCAAGCAGAAGCAAGAGGGTGACGGCTAGCGCCACGGCCGCTTTGCCTCCTCCAAGCTTGGACGCCTGCGGCGCTGAGATTGCAGCAGGGCTGGCGAAGAGGAGGACAGTGAGGACGCTCAAGGCATAGACGCCAAACAGCGAAGCGAGCTGCATCAGGGGCGGAGGGCCGAGAAGCCCATAGCCCAGCAGATTCCAAGGGAGTCCGGTCAGCACGTGGCCGCGGGCGTACTCGGCAACGCCGAAGGAGATGGCAAGCGCGAACACCCGCCCGATCCCAGGGAGCCAAAGCAGCATGGCAAGCGCTGTGGCGGCGACGAAGAACAGCGCCATCCCGGCAGGAAGGGCCGTCATGACGAAGGGGATGAGCCAGCCGTGCCGCCAAGGCTCGACTAGAAAGGCTTCGGCGACCCAGTAGAGTCCGGCGAGGAAATAACCGAAGCCGAACCAGAACCCTATCAGACTTGCGCACTTCAGCCGGTCGGCGAGCCGGGGATGCGCAGCGTGGCAGCCGTCGAGCAGCCAGAGAAGCCCACCGAAGCTTAGAAACAGAACCGGCCAGGCGTGGACCGGCGCGAAGGCCAGCACTGAAATTGCGCCGAGCAGCACGGCGATCAGCGCGCGGCGGGCACCAGTGAAGCCTGCAACCCAGGTCGCGGCTTGCGTCATGCCGATCCGGCTGGCACTCGGCATGGCCCCGCTCCGCGAAAGCTTCCCTTGCGCCAGCTTACGCGCTTTCGGCCTGCTCAGTCTCGGCTGCGGGCGGTAGGTGGATGCGGAGCTTCTGGATCCGACGCGGGTCGGCGTCGAGCACCTCGAACTCGATGCCGCTCGGATGCCGCACGAGCTCGCCGCGCGCCGGAATGCGTCCGGCGATCGCGAAGACGAGACCGCCAAGCGTGTCGACCTCCTCCTGCTCTTCGGAAGCAAGCTCGAGTGCGAGATACTTCTCGAGATCGGAGATCGGCGTGCGCGCGTCGGCGACAAGCCCGAGCCGCGGGTCCGACTTTATAAGGGGCTCATCCTCGACGTCGTGCTCGTCGGCAATATCGCCGACCACCTCCTCGACCAGATCCTCGATCGAGACGAGCCCGTCAGTGCCGCCATATTCATCGACCACCAAGGCGAGATGGAGTCGCGTGGTCTGCATTTTGAGCAGGAGGTCGAGCACCGACATCGATCCGGGTACGTATAGAATTTCCCGCAGGATGTTGATCGAGGCGATGCTGCGGGCAAGATCGACCTTGGCGAGATTGAGAGTGCCTTCTTGGTCCGCTTTCGCTTCCGACGTGATCCACGACATGAGATCACGGATGTGCACCATGCCGCGCGGATCGTCGAGCGTCTCATGATAAACGGGCACCCGCGAATGCTCGGCCTGACGGAACACGTCCATCAACTCGGCAACGCTAACCGTGTCGTCCACTGCGATGATGTCGGCGCGCGGTACCATCACGTCCTCGACGGTGAGTGTGCCGAATTGGAGGATGCGGCGGAGCATGCTCCGCTCCTGCGTGCTCAAGGTGTCGCTCTTGCTACGGGCGAGCGCGTCCTCGATCAGCTCGCGGAGGTCAGGCTCCTCGCCGAGGCCGAAGGTCTGAAGCAGGCGCTCGAACCACGAGGCCTCTTCGTCCGGCCGCGCCTCCTCCGGAGGAAGATCGTTCTCGAGGCTCGGGGCATTGCTCATAGTGAGACCTCCGCAGGCGTGGCCTCTTGCTCGGCGTAAGGATCGGCAATGCCCAGCCTGGCGAGGGCAGTCCTTTCCAGGGATTCCATCCACTCGGCCTCATCGTCGTTTATGTGATCGAAGCCGAGCAGGTGGAGCAGGCCATGGATGACGAGGTGGGAAGCATGATCAGCAAAGGCGATGCCGGCTTTGCGCGCTTCGTCGCTGACCGTCTCATAGGCCAGCACGACGTCGCCGAGCGGACCAGGCCCGGTGTGATCGCCCGCGGGGAACGCAAGAACGTTGGTCGGCGCATCCTTGCCGCGCCACTCGCGGTTCAGGTCCCGCATCTCAGCATCGTTGGTGAGAAGGATCGTGATCTCGTAGCTTCCTTGCGCCGGGGGTGGAGCAGTCAGAAAGGCCGCCCGCGCTGCTCGCTTAACAATCGCGTCGCCAATCGCGCCACGCCAAACCTCGGCATAGCGAACCACATCGACCTCAAGCTTCAAGCTTGAGGCCCGCGCCGCGCCCTTGCGTCTAGGGCCCCCCTCAGCCATCGCGCTCACCACGGAGCGGAGCCTGCTCGTAGGCATCGACGATCTTGCCCACGAGCTCGCGGCGGACCACGTCGGCCCTGGTGAAGGCGATGTGGTCGATTTCGTCGATGCCCTGCAGGAGCTCAATTGCCTCAAGCAGCCCTGAGTCCTTGCCGGGCGGAAGGTCGACCTGGGTCGGATCGCCAGTGACGATCATCTTGCTTTCCTCGCCGAGTCGCGTGAGGAACATCTTGATCTGCATCGGCGTGCAGTTCTGCGCCTCGTCGAGAATGATGATGGCGTGCGACAGCGTGCGGCCGCGCATGAAGGCAAGCGGCGCGATTTCGATGACTCCGGTGGCGATGCCGCGCTCCACCCGTTCGGGCGGAAGCACGTCGTAAAGTGCGTCGTAGAGCGGGCGCAGGTAAGGATCGACCTTCTCGCGCATGTCGCCGGGAAGGAAGCCGAGTCGCTCGCCGGCCTCGACCGCGGGGCGCGAGAGGATGAGCCGATCGCACCGGCCGCTCTCAAGACAGGCCGCGGCAAAGGCGACTGCCAGATAAGTTTTGCCGGTGCCCGCTGGACCTGTGGAGAAGACGAGGTCGTTGCGCTGTAGCGATGCAAGATAAGCGCTTTGCGCTGGCGTGCGCGCCGTGATGAGACGCTTCCGCGTGCGGATCTGCTGCGCCTCGGGCAGATCGGCGCCTGGTTCGAGACCATCGGCTGGCTCGTAAGAGCGAGCATGGCGGATGGCACCGACCACCTCGCCGACGCCGATCATCTCGCCTTGCGCCAGGCGGCTGTAAAGCTGCTCAAGCACCGACTTCGCCGTAGCGGTAGATGCTTCGGGTCCGCGCAGGCTGACGGCATTGCCGTTTACCACGGCCTCCACGCCGAGGCGGTCTTCGAGCACGGCGAGATTGGCGTCGTAATCGCCAAGGAGGTCGCGCACGAGCCTGATGTCGTCGAAGAACACGACGGTAGGCTCGCCGCCGCCATTGACTTGCGCGGGAGTGGAGCGCTTCAGCGCCGCTCCCCGCCCGCGTGCCAAGGATGATTTTCTGATACTGGCCTTGCTGGTCACACGGCCGCCTGAGCTGGCTCGCGCCATTCAAACCCCGATTTCATGACACCGGTAAGACTGTTCGGGCTCGCAGCCAGGATGTCAACCGCGGCAATCTGGCCGATCAGCTCGTCGGGTCCCTCCACGTAAACCGCCTGTAGGTAAGGAGAACGCCCGGCGATCTGACCTGGTTTCCTACCCCGTCCTTCGAACAGGATTTCAAGGCTCCGGCCGACGGTTTTCCGGTCGAATTCATGCCGGTCCTTGTCGAGCAGAGCCTGCAAAACATGCAGCCGCTCCCGTTTCGTCTCCTCCGAGACCTGGCCTTCGAGGCTCGCCGCAGGCGTTCCGGGCCGCGCGCTATATTTAAAAGCGAAGGCCTGGGCGAAGCGGGCGCGAGTGGCCAGCGCGAGCGTCTCCTCGAAGTCCGCGTCGGTCTCGCCGGGGAAGCCCACGATGATGTCAGTCGAAAGGGCAATGTCGGGGCGGACCTGCCGCACTTTGCTAATCAGATCCTCGTATTCGGCAGCGCTATGCTTGCGGTTCATGGCCTTGAGGATGCGGTCCGAACCTGCCTGGAAGGGCAGGTGGAGGTAGGGCATCAGTTTCGGCTCCTCGCCGAACAGCGCGATGAGCTCGTCGTCCATGTCAAGCGGGTGGCTCGTCGTGTAGCGCAGCCTGTCGATGGAGGGAATCTCCCCGAGCTGCCTCAGCAGTTTCGCAAGAGACCAGGTGCGGCCGTCCGGCCCTTCGCTGTGATAGGCGTTTACATTCTGCCCGAGCAGCGTGATCTCGCGGACGCCAGTCGCGGCGAGGCTTTCCGCCTCTGCGATGATCTCGGTGGGCGTCCGCGAGAGCTCTGCGCCGCGCGTGTAAGGCACCACGCAGAAGGTGCAGAACTTATCGCAACCCTCCTGCACGGTGAGGAAGGCGGAGACCCTCCCGCTTGCTTTGGATCGCTCAGGCAGATGGGCGAACTTGTCCTCGGCAGGAAACTCTGTCGCGACGATGTCGATACCGGTGCCCGATGCCTCTGTGACAAGTTCGGCCAGGCGATGATAGCTCTGCGGGCCGATGACGATATCGACTACCGGGGCCCGGGCAATGATCTCATAGCCTTCCGCTTGGGCGACGCAGCCCGCGACCGCGATCAGGGTTTCGAGGCCCTTGCCTTTGCGCTGCTCCTTCTGAACCCGCACCCGGCCGAGCTCGGAATAAACCTTCTCGGCGGCCTTTTCCCTGATGTGGCACGTGTTGAGGATGACAAGATCGGCCTCGGCCAGGTCTTGCGTCAGCGCGTAGCCTTGCGGCTCGAGCGCCTCGGCCATGCGCTCGGAGTCGTAGGCATTCATCTGGCAGCCGAAGGTCTTGATATACAGCTTTTTGGGCAATTTTTTCTCACGCGGCGTCCTGCGCGTCCTGCCGTATCCGTTTGTTGGGCAACGCGGGCGCTTTCGTCAAGGGCTCGGACTTGGAGCAAGGCACCCGTGCCACATTGATTTGCCGGGGCGAAGCAGCTATCTACCCGACATAGCAGATAGGGTTTTGGCCTTCCGAGGTGATTTCGCAAAAGGCAAAATATGCTCTCCGCGCCCTCGTGGCCCTCGCCCGTGCGGGCGACTCCATGATGATCGGCGAGATCGCGGGCAAAGAGAGAATCCCGCGCAAATTCCTCGAGCAGATCCTCCTTGAGCTGAAGCGCCACGGCATCGTGATGAGCCGCAGGGGCAAGCTCGGCGGCTACGCTCTCCTCATGCCGGCCGACCAGATCACTTTCGGGCAGGTGTTGCGCATCCTCGACGGTCCGCTCGCCCCACTTCCCTGCTTAAGCCGCATCGCCTACCGGCGCTGCGCCGACTGCCGCACCGAGGAGGACTGCGAAATCAGGCATGTCTTTGCGGGTGTTGCGAATTCCGCCCGGGCGGTGCTCGACCGCACTACCATCGCCGACGCTATTGCGGGCTCGGGCGGCGTTGAGTCTGCAGCCATGGAGCCCGTTTCCTAGGGCTTTTTCTCACCCAAAATTCGGCCCGAACGATCGACCCGGGAAACAATTTTCGCCGCGCAAAGGTTCTGTAGCGAGGCCGGTTGCTGAGGGGGAAAAATATGGTACGCTCCCCCCTTGATAAACACGATCAAACAGATAGAGTTTCGGGTGTTATCACAGAGGAGATCCCTTCTATGAGAGTTCGAAGCACCCTTGCCGCCGGCGCGGCACTTATTCTGGGTACGCTGCCGGCGAGCGCCGTGCTCGCTGATACGACCCTTCTCAACGTCTCCTACGATCCCACCCGCGAGCTCTACAAGGCGGTGAACGAGGCCTTCATCAAGGATTGGAAGGCCAAGAGCGGGGACAACGTAACCATCGAGCAATCCCACGGCGGCTCAGGCAAGCAGGCCCGGGCCGTGATCGACGGACTTCAGGCCGATGTCGTGACGCTCGCCCTTCAGGGGGATATCGACGCGATAGTTAAGACCGGGAAGATCACGGCTGACTGGCAGAAGCGCCTCCCAGACAATTCGGCGCCCTATACCTCGACCATCGTTTTCCTGGTCCGCAAGGGCAATCCCAAGAACATCAAGGATTGGGACGACCTAGCGAAGGATGGAATCCAGGTGATCACGCCGAATCCCAAGACCTCCGGCGGAGCCCGCTGGAACTATCTCGCGGCCTGGGCTTACGCCGACAACAAATACGGCCACAGCGAGGACAAGGACAAGGAGTTCATCAAGAAGCTCTATGCCAACGTGCCTGTGCTCGACACCGGCGCACGCGGCTCGACCACGACTTTCGCCCAGCGCGGCATCGGCGATGTGCTGCTCGCCTGGGAGAACGAGGCCTTCCTCGCGCTTGACGAGCTTGGCGCCGACAAGTTCGAGATCGTCGTGCCCTCTCTCTCGATCAAGGCAGAGCCTCCCGTCGCCGTGGTCGACGAGGTGGTCGATGCCAAGGGTACGCGGAAGGTGGCCGAGGCTTATCTGAACTTCATCTATTCGCCGGAAGCGCAGAAGATCATCGCTCATAATTACTACCGCCCGTCCGATCCCAAATCAGCAGATCCGAAGGACCTCGCGCGCTTCCCCAACGTGAAGCTCGTGTCGATCGACGATCCGCTATTCGGCGGCTGGGCGAAAGCGCAACCCAAGCATTTCGACGAGGGCGGCATCTTCGACCAGGTCTATCAGCCCAAATCGACGAACTGAGTCGACGCCAATGGCCGGCGCCCGCGGCCTAGCGTTGAAGCGGCCGAGCGCCATCCCGGGTTTCGGGTTGGCGCTCGGCTTCACCTTAACCTATCTCAGCCTCATCGTTCTCATCCCGCTCGCCGCGCTTGTGCTCAAGTCGGCGACGCTCGGATTTGAGGGGTTCTGGGAGGTCGTAACCGGCCCCCGCACGCTCGCCGCGCTCGAGCTCAGCTTCTTCATCTCCTTGTTCGCGGCGACCGTCAACGCCGTCTTTGGCGTGATCATCGCCTGGGTCCTGGTCCGCTACAGATTCCCTGGACGCCGCCTGCTGGACGCCTTCGTCGATTTGCCTTTCGCGCTCCCGACCGCCGTCGCCGGCATTGCGCTCACGGCGATTTACGCGCCCAATGGCTGGATCGGCAGCCTGTTCGAGCCGTTCGGCATCAAGATCGCCTACACACGGCTTGGCATCGCCATTGCACTGATCTTTATCGGGCTGCCCTTCGTGGTGCGCACGGTGCAGCCGGTGCTCGAGGAATTCGACCGCGAGCTCGAAGAGGCTTCGGCGACGCTTGGAGCTAATCGCAGGCAGACTGTGTTCCGCGTAATGCTGCCAACCCTGATGCCCGCGATCCTCACCGGTTTCGCGCTCGCGCTAGCCCGCGCAGTCGGCGAGTACGGCTCGGTGATCTTCATCGCTGGCAACATGCCATTCTACTCTGAGATCGCGCCCCTTCTCATCATCATCAGGCTGGAAGAGTTCGGCTACGCCCAGGCCGCAGCCATCGGCGCCGCCATGCTGATCATTTCCTTCGGCATCTTATTCTTTGTCCACCTCGTGCAAGCCTATAGCCGGCGAAGGTTTGGCCAATGACCGATGTCGCATTCACCCCGAAATTCGTCCTCTCGATGCGAGGACCAAGCGTCACGACCGAGAAGCCCGCGGTTCGTATCGCGCTAATTCTCGTTTCGGTGGCCTTCCTCGTTCTGTTCCTGCTATTGCCGCTAGCGGCGGTGTTCTACGAGGCGCTGCGCAAAGGCGTGGGGACCTATTTCACCGCTCTCGTCGAGCCAGACGCGCTCGCCGCCATCAAGCTCACCCTGCTCGTGGCGGCGATCGCAGTTCCGGCCAATGTCGTCTTCGGTCTGGCGGCTTCCTGGGCGATCGCCAAGTTCGAGTTCCCAGGCAAGAGCATCCTCAACACGCTGATCGACCTTCCCTTCTCGGTCTCGCCGGTGATTTCAGGTTTGATCTATGTGCTCTTGTTCGGGGCCCAAGGCTATCTCGGCTCATTTCTCAAGAGCGAGGGCATACAGATCATTTTCGCCGTTCCAGGCATCGTGCTCGCCACCATTTTTGTGACCTTTCCCTTCGTCGCCCGCGAGCTCGTGCCGCTCATGCAGGAGCAAGGAACCCAGGACGAAGAGGCCGCGTTGTCGCTCGGGGCGAGCGGCTGGAAGACCTTCTTCAAGGTAACGTTGCCGAATATCCGCTGGGCGCTGCTTTATGGTGTCGTGCTGTGCAACGCCCGCGCCATGGGCGAGTTCGGCGCCGTGTCGGTGGTGTCAGGCCACATCAGGGGCAAGACCAACACCATGCCTCTGCATGTCGAGATTCTTTATAACGAATACAATTTCGCCGCGGCCTTCGCCGTCGCGTCCTTGCTGGCGCTGCTCGCCCTTGTGACGCTGGTCATCAAAGTCGGGCTGGAATGGCGCTACGCCGACCAGATCGCCGCCTCCCGCCGCCACTAAGCCTCCGCCCCGCTAAAAGAGAAAACCATGGACGCTCGGGTCACAAATGAGGTGAATTACCCGGCCGCAGCGTTGGATCGCGTGCAAGCGGCAGCGTCACGGGACAAGATCGTGGACGTATCGGTCGAAAACGTCGTCAGGCTTTTCGGCATGACCCCGGCCCTGCACGGGGTCTCTCTCGATATTGCCGCAGGAGAGCTGGTGGCGTTGCTCGGGCCATCAGGCTCCGGCAAGACTACTCTGCTCCGCATTCTCGCCGGGCTCGATCTTCCCACCTCAGGCCGCGTGCTGTTCGACGGCGAGGATGCGCTCCAGCTCACCGTGCAGGAGCGCAATGTCGGTCTCGTGTTCCAGAACTACGCGCTGTTCCGCCACATGACGGTGCTCGAGAATATCGGCTTCGGCTTGCGCGTGCGGCCGCACGACCGGCGCCCAAGCCGGAAGGAGATCAAACGCCGCGCGCTCGAGCTCCTCGATTTCGTGCAACTGTCGGGGCTCGAGAAGCGGTTCCCCTCGCAACTTTCCGGCGGCCAGCGTCAGCGCGTGGCGTTTGCACGGGCGCTAGCCATCGAGCCGCGCCTGCTCCTGCTCGACGAGCCTTTCGGCGCGCTCGACGCAAAAGTACGCCGTGAGCTTCGCCGCTGGCTCCTCGAGATTCACAATAAGACCGGCCACACCACGGTGTTTGTCACCCACGACCAGGAGGAGGCGCTCGAGCTCGCCGACCGCATCGTAGTGATGCGCGACGGCAAAATCGAGCAGATCGGGACGCCTGATGAAATCTACGACCAGCCGAACTCGCCCTTTGTATTTTCCTTCATCGGCGAGTCGAGCTCGCTTCCTGTTCGCCTGGAAAAGGGCAAGGTCTGGCTCGATTCGAGGCCAATTGGCCTGCCTCAAGGCAACCTTCCCAACGGCCCCGCCCAGCTCTTCCTGCGTCCCCACGATGTGGAGATCGTGGCCGATCCGGCGCGCGCGCTGTGGGGGACGATTTTGACACATCGGAGGCACGCGGGGGCCCGGCGCGTCGAGTTGTCGGTTGGGCAAAACGGCAGCCGCGTCGAAATCGAACTTCCAGCGGATCTAAGGCTGGAGCTTGCGCGAGAGATCGCTTTTCGTCCGCGCCGCTATCGCCTGTTCCCAACGGCCAACGAAGCGTCGGCAAGTTGATCGGCAGCGTCGGCGATCGCTTGCGGCTACTCGAACATTTCTGAGCTGCAATGAAAAGACCGCCCCAAAGTGCTTGAGGACGACATACCTTTGGGGGCGGTCTCGGCGGCGGACTTCGTCTTGAAGGACTCCGTGCCGAGCTGGGTGGCAAGAGTGTCGCGGCTGCGGTTGATGCGGCGCGTTTCCCGTCGCAAAGGGCCCACGCTTGCGATTGGCGGTCCTATGATAACGTCCTGATGAAGCTGGAAAGTTGGTGAGCGGCCGAGCCGGACTAATTCTTCGTAATCATACGTGTAATTTGCATGAAGACCTAGCCGTTACACTCGTTGAGGCTTTGGATAGCCTGCTCGGCCTCGGCTTGGCTCTTGTAGGCTCCGCTGCCGACCTGCCTCATTGTGGTGCTTCTGATTCATCACCTGGCACTGCTTGGTTGCCGGGTCTTGTGCCACATAGAATTGGCCAGGGGCAAGCGCAGGTGTGGCGAGCGCGAAAACGAAAGTGCGCAATCGGGCCTAGGCTTGGCGATACCGTGCTCTTACTTGAGCAAAAGATCGAAATTTGTGGGGAGCGTCTCGGGTGTGAGCTGCTCGAAGGTGCATTGCCGCGGCGCCTTGTCGGGGCGGAAGCGGATGAGCTTGGTGCCGTGGCGAAAGCGATCGCCGGTCACATGGTCGTAGCGCACTTCGACGACGACCTTTGGTTTGATCGGTTCCCACTCGCCGCTGCGCTCGGTGCTCCAGCGGCTCGGGCCTCCCGGCGCCTTGCCGGTGAAACCAGGAGGTTCCACGAGCGCCTCGAGTTTCTTGGTCAGCGCCGGGCGCTCTGCGTTCGAAATGGTCGAGGTGAAGCCGACATGGTCGAGCTTGCCCTCGTCGTTGTAGAGACCGAGCAGGAGGGAGCCGACCTTGTGGCTGCCAGAGGCGTAGCGGAAGCCGCCGACCACGCAATCGGCGGTGCGTAGGCGCTTGACTTTGAGCATGGCGCGCTCGCCGGGTAGGTATGGGCCATCGACGCGCTTGGCGACGACGCCGTCGAGGGAGGCTTGGCGCTCTTCGAGCCAGGCCTGCGCCTTCTCGCGGTCCAGCGTATAGGGCGAGAGCTTCAGTCCTTCGACCTTGCCGGCAGCCTTGTAGAAGGTTTCGAGTGCGGCACGTCGCTTGGTAAGCGGCAAATCGATCAGGCTCTTGTCTTTGGCATCAAGCAGCATGTCGAACAGGATGAGCGCGGCCGGCGTCTCGACCGCGAGCTTCTTAATACGACTTTCGGCCGGGTGGATGCGCATCTGTAGGGCGTCGAAGGACAGCGTGCCGTCGATCGGGATGGCGAGCTCGCCGTCGACGACGAATTGCGGCTGGCGAAGACCTTTCAGCATCGCCACCACTTCAGGGAAATAGCGCGCGAGCGGCTTACCCGACTTCGCCCTGAGATCGACCTGAGCACCTGCCCGGAACGCGAGACAGCGGAAGCCATCCCATTTCGGTTCGAACTGCCAGCCAGGATCTTCGGGCAGCACTGCAACGAGCTTTGCCTCCATCGGCTCGACGCTAAGCGGCACGGCAAGAGACTTCAGTGCGGACGGCGCCATCCCGCTATTGTAGGCGCACCACGACGCTGTCCACCGCGCCGGTCGCGTCAGTCACCGTCAAACGCACAAAGCCAGGACCATCCGGCTCGAAGAACAATGTCCGCGCCGATCTCTTCGCGGGGATGGGCATACCATTGAGCAACATATTGAGCGGCGGCGTACCGCCGGTGATTTTGATGGCGATAGGATCGGGAGCAGCGCCTTTGGCGGCCGACAATTCGAGGCTCGCACCGTCCGGCGGAAACACGATGTGCACTTTTGGTGCCATCGCCTCTCCCGCCGCCTCGCGCGGGGCAAAGCGCTGCAGCGGCGGCGGAAGCTTGGCGGTACTCGCGATCAGCACACCCTTGGGCGCCGGCGGGAGCGGCTCAAATTGCTGACCGAGGCGCGCAAATGCATCGAACAGGATAGGCGCGGCGGTGACGCGTCCGGCAAGCCCGGGGACCGGTGCGCCATCGGGGCGCCCGGCCCACACTCCGATGGTACGCTTGCCGTCGAAGCCCACAGCCCAGGCGTCGCGATAGCCGTAGCTCGTCCCGGTCTTGAAGGCGATGCGGCCGCCTGCGGCGTTTTCAGGCGGCGGCGTTCCGATCAGCACGCTCGCTACATACCAGGCGGCAACCGGCTCGATCAGACGTTTCGGCGGCGACGGGGGCGCGCCAAAACGCTCGACGAGCGGCGCAACCGTCCCTTGCCGCGCAAGTCCTGCATAAAGCATGGTGAGATCGGTGAGTCTCACGCCCACGCCGCCAAGACCGAGCGCAAGCCCTGGCGCCACCTCACGCTTGGGCAGCACGAGGGGCGCGCCAGCTTGAGCCAACCGCGCGATGAGCCGGCTTGGGCCGACCTCTTGCAACACCGCCACCGCCGGAACGTTGAGCGACTGTTGCAGCGCGCGGCGCACCGTGACCGTGCCCTGGAAGGTCAGGTCGAAATTCTCAGGGTGATAGCCGCCGTAGCGGATTGGCCTATCCTCGATCAGCGTCTCTGGATGGATCAGCCCGTCCTCGAAGCCGAGGCCATAGATAAAAGGCTTGAGCGCGGAGCCGGGGGACCGCACCGCTTCGGTCAAATCCACTTGGCCTGCCCGTCGCTCGTCGAAATAATCGGGGGAGGCGACACGCGCCAAGACCTCGCCGGTTGCATTGTCGACCACCACGATTGCCACCGACATGGAGGGGCCGAGCGCTACGGCACGATCGTGTGCGAGGGTCTCGAGCGTGCGCTGCAGACCGCCGTCGATGGTCAATTGCAGGACGCGTTCGGTGGGCGAGGCTGACGCAGCCTGGTCCGCAGCATGCGGCGCGAGCAGCGGCATCGGCTTACGCGCGCCGGGTACTGGCTCCTTCTTTGCGCGCTCGATCTCGGCGTTGCTGAACAGCCCGTGGCTCGCGATGCGATCGAGCACACGGTCGCGGGCGCGCTTTGCCGCGGCGGGGAAACGGTCGGGGCGACGGAACTCGGGCGACTGCGGCAGCGCGATGAGGAGAGCAGCTTCGCCGAGCGTGAGCCGGCGCGCCTCCTTGCCGAAATAAGCGAGCGAGGCCGCCCTGATCCCTTCGAGGTTGCCGCCGTAAGGGGCGAGCGTGAGATAAAGGCCTAGGATCTCGTCTTTGCTCAGCGCCTGTTCGAGCTGAAGCGCGCGGACTGCCTGCCGGAGCTTCGCGTCGAGCGAGCGCTCCTGGCGCGGCTCGAGGAGGCGCGCGACCTGCATGGTGAGCGTCGAGCCGCCCGAGACGATGCGCCCATGGGTGACGAGCTGAAAGGCTGCGCGTGTCATCGCCAGCGGATCGACACCGCGGTGGTGATAGAAGCGCTTGTCCTCATAAGTGAGGAGCGCGTCGAGATAACGTGGATCGACCTGGTCCCTCGTCGCCGGAAGCCGCCAGCGGCCTTCGCTCGTCAGATAGGCGCGCAGCAGCTTGCCGTTCCGGTCGAGCGCGAGCGTCGAGACTTCGAGATCGCGCCCGAGTGGCGCAGGCCCAAAGGCCTGTAAGAGCCCCGCCACCGCTCCGGCAATCGCCGCGGCGATCCATACCACGCCGAATGCCGCGTAAATCGCCCTGCGTTGCCATCTCGCCCTCTCCGCTGTGGGGAGGGGGTTTTGCGCGCCAACCTCTCCCCCAAGGGGAGAGGAGCCATTTGGATCGTTCCTCATTTTGCCGGTGCGACCGTGATCTCCCCAGTCCCGGTGCGGCCGAAGCGGTCAGGCTGGTACATGTCCTCCACCACCGCTTGGGGCAGCACGTACTGCCCGGGCGATACGGCGCGCACGACATAGGCGACCGTGTAGGTGGTGGGATCGCCGCTCCGCCGCTCGAAGGCCGCGGTGAAGCGGTCGTCGCGGAACTCAGTGTAGACCGGCGAGCCCGCATTCTCGATCCAACTGAGCGTGCCGGTGTCACCCGACGACACGAGATGCGGATTGTCGATTTCGAACCCCGCTGGCACGTAATCGGTGAGCGCGACGCGGGCGAATTGCGGCTGCGGCTCGGTCACGGTGAGCAGCACGACGAAACGATCGTTCTGCTTCGCTTTGGTCGGATCGGCGTCGGCGCCGTCGAGCGTGTGGAAACTGCGCTCGATTTTGAAGCCATGCTCCGCGGCGGGCTCCGGCGAAGTTGTCGCACCGCTCACCGAAACGACCGCATCAAGCGAGCCGTCGCTGGTGTTGGTCACCGTCAGAGGATTGGTCTGAAGCTGCTCCTCCGACAGCGTGCGGTAGAGCGGACCTTGTTGGCCGCCGCCATTCACCGTCAGGCTCACGTTCTGCTTGCCGAGTGCGCGGGCTGCAAGCACGAGCCAGGCATTCTCTTGCGTCGAGGTGTAGGTGACGCGATTGCGCGCAGAACCGATGCCCTGCGTGCCGCTGACCAGGATCACCTTTGGCGCGTCGCCTTCCGAGGCAAGCGTCACAAGGGCGGCGGCATCGCGCAAGGGCGAGCCATAGTCCGTGCGGCCGCTGTCGGCCTTGGGATCCTGAGGCAGAGCGCCCAATGCCGCATTGAAGGCCTTCTCAGACCTGACCCTGTCGCCCAACATGGCAAGCGCAGCCGCGATCTGAGCCTTGGCGGCCGTTGTCGACAGGTCGTTGAGCTTGACGTCGGCGATGTAGCGCACGTCGCCCACGGGGGCCATGCCGTTGCGGGCGAGCACATAGAGGGCGTAAGCGAGCGGAGCGCCGCCGTCAGTCGAGACGTCTGGCGCGGTGCTCACATAATTGCGCAAGCGCTCAAGCGCGAGCTTGAATTGATCGTCGGAGACCGAGAAGCCGCGTGCCCGCGCCCGCGTGAGAAAATCTGTCGTGTAGGCGTCGAGCCAGGCATCCTCGCCTCCCGGAGACCAGAGCCCGAAGGCGCCTTCGGAGCCTTGCCGCGACAGCACCGTCTCGATGGCCTTGGCGATGCGCTCGTCAACGCCGGTATCGACCGCAAGCTGGGCGTCGAGCGAGAGCTCATTCACGTAGAGCAGCGGCAGCGCGCGGCTCACGATCTGCTCGGTGCAGCCGAGCGGGTAGCGATCGAGCGCGGCAAGCAGCGTTGCCACGTCAAGCGCAGCAGAGGGCGTTACCGAGAGCGAGACCTTTCCGGTCCCCGGCACGAGGTCCGCGAACACGTCGCTGGACAGGCTGAGGCTCTGGCCTAGTCCAAGCGGCTTCACCGTGCGGCGCGCGAGCACTTGCGTCGACGGCTTGACGGTCAACACGTATTGGCGCGCGAGCGTGAAGCCTTCGGGTCCGGTGACGGTGAGACCCACGGTGCCCGTTCCGAAGCCAACGGCAGAGA
>DATFVO010000141.1:0-2140 GCA_035260265.1 Methyloceanibacter sp. | reverse complement strand
CTGGAGATAGCGGCAACCGGCTTCGTAGAAGGCGCGGATCGCGGTGCGATAGGCCTTGGCCACGTCGTCGAAATAGCCGTCGAGGTCTGGATAGACCTCCTTGCTGATGGCGACGCGGCCCTGGCGGAAATGGAACGTGCTCGGCGCGGGAATCGTCATCTTGGGCAGCGCGCGCGCATGCGCCTTGAGGAAGCGGAAATGCGCGAGCATGGGATGGCCGGAAAAGCCGATCCGGCCGGTGACCTTGATTCCTTCCGAGCGGGTCTGCACGCCGTGAAACTGGATGCCGTGGTCGGTCGTGGTGGGCGTCACCCCGTCGAGGCCCTTGAAGAAGTCGAAATGCCACCAGGAGCGGCGGAACTCGCCGTCGGTGGCGAGCTTGAGGCCGATCTCCTCCTGCTTCCTGACCACCTTCTCGATCTCGCGATCCTCGACCTCCTGCAATTGCGCGGCGCTGATCTCGCCCTTCTCGCGCTTCGTCCGCGCGGCCTTGAGCGCCACCGGGCGCAGCAGGCTGCCCACGTGATCGGCCCGGAACGGCGGCTTGGTTCGTTGCATGGATCGAGCGTTATCTATTGCCGGTCGAGAACTCGGTCGCTGTCGCGGGGATGACACCGAGCAAGATGCGAAATCATCGCCCCCACACTTCGCCGGCCAGCTCGACGATGATGCGCAGCTTGGCCCACTGCTCCTCCTCGGCCAGGATGTTGCCCTCCTCGGTCGAGGCGAAACCGCATTGCGGTGATAAGCAGAATTGCTCAAGGCTCGCGAATTTCGCCGCCTCGTCGATGCGCCGCTTGACGTCGTCCTTCTTCTCCAGCGTGCCGCTCTTGGAGGTGACGAGGCCGAGCACCACGATCTTGTTGCCTTTCGGCAGGAAGCGCAGCGGCTCGAAGCCGCCGGCGCGCTCGGTATCGTATTCGAGGAAATAGCCGTCGTAGTTGACCTTGCCCAGGAGCGTCTCCGCCACCGGCTCGTAGCCGCCTTCGGAGATCCAGGTCGAGCGGAAATTGCCGCGGCAGACATGGGTGGTGATGGTCATGTCGGCGGGCTTGGCCGAGAGCGCGGTGTTGATCACGCGCGCGTAGATGGCCTGGAGCTGATCCACGTTCGGCATGCGCTCGCGCGCCTTGCGCAGCTCCTCCTGCGAGCAGAGATAGGCCCACACCGTGTCGTCGAACTGCAGATAGCGGCAGCCCGCGTCGTAGAAGCCCTTCACCGCCTGCTTGTAGGCCTCCCCGAGGTCGTTAAAGAAGCCGTCGAGATCGCGATAGACCTCCTTCTTGATGCCGTCCTTGGCCAGGCGGAAATGCAGCACCGGCGGCGCCGGGATCGTCATCTTCGGCGTGACCTTGCTATGCGCCTTGAGGAACTTGAAGTGCTCGAGCATCGGGTGGTTGGAGAAGCCGACCTTGCCGACGATGCGCAGGGTCTGCGCCTTGGTCTGCACGCCGCGGAACTGGATGCCCTGATCGGCTTCGTAGACCTCGACGCCATCGAGCATCCCGAGAAAGTCGAAGTGCCACCAGGAGCGGCGGAACTCGCCGTCGGTGGCGAGCTGCAGGCCGATGTCCTCCTGCTTTTTGATGATCTTCTCGATCTCGCGGTCCTCGACGGCCTTGAGCTCGGCCGCCGTGATCGCGCCCGTTTCCCGCTTGGCGCGCGCCTCCTTGAGCGCCGCGGGGCGCAGGAAGCTGCCGACATGATCGGCACGGAACGGCGGCTTGGTTCTTTTCATTGCTTGAACTCCTCGGAACACTGCAGCGCGAGCAAAGCCATGGCGGGCACGGCGCCGTCAACCACAAAACGACGGCGAATTGCCCCTCTCAGCGTGGGATGGGTCCCATCGGCGGAACGCGCCCTTCCCGCGGGTCAATGCCGCGCCCGGCCGCCTCGGCGCGTGCCGGCGGCGGTGACGCCGAGGTAGCTCTCGAGCACGGCGCGGTCGGCGGCGAGTTCGGCGCTCGCCCCCTCGTAGACCACGGCGCCACGCTCGAGAATCGCCGCCCGGTCGGTGACGGCGAGCACCTTCTGCGCGTTCTGCTCGACCAGTATCGCCGACATGCCCTCGTCGCGGATGATGCGGCGCAGCGCCGCCAACAGCTCCTCGACCAGGATGGGGGCGAGCCCCTCCAGCGGC
>DATFVO010000140.1:0-12106 GCA_035260265.1 Methyloceanibacter sp. | reverse complement strand
CATGCCGGCGATATGCCGAACCTGCACGTCCCCGCAGACGGCAAACTCCAAGTCGAGATCCTGGTGCCGAATGTCAGCTTGAGCGGCGAGGCGCCGCTGCTTGACGCCGAAGGTTCGGCGCTGGTCATCCACGCTGGCGCTGACGACTATAAGACCGACCCCGCCGGGAACTCGGGCGACCGCATTGCCTGCGGCGTCATTACGCCCTAGCCGCTAGGGTCGATTGCCCCGGCCCGGTCACTTGCGTTATGACAAAGCTTGTCTGGGCAATTGCAGCACGAAAAACGATGGGCAATAGCAAGCTAGCGGCGGACCGGCCGCTCTCTCCGCATCTTCAGATCTACCGGCCGATGCTCACCATGCTGATGTCGATCGCCCATCGCATCACGGGCTTCGGCAACGCGGTGGGCTTCCTGCTCCTCGCCTGGTGGTTGGTGGCCATCGCCGCGGGGCCAGAACAATACGCGGTTGTTTCAAGCTTCTTCGCAAGCATCGCCGGCCGCGCGCTTCTCTTCCTGTTCTCCTGGTCCTTGATCCACCACATGCTCGGCGGCATCCGGCATCTCATCTGGGACACAGGTCACGGGCTCGACAAGGTCAGCATCGAGATCTTCGCCTGGACCACAATAATCGGCTCGACCGCGCTTACGATCCTCGTCTGGCTCGTGGGCTACGCTCTGCGAGGAGGAAGCTAGACATGGCAACGCCTCTCAAGCGGGTGCGGGGGCTTGGCTCTGCCCGCAGCGGCACCGAGACCTTCTGGCGCCAAAGGGTGACGGCTGTCGCCAATGTCCCGCTGGTCATTTTCCTGATCCTCGCCATCGTCAGCCATATCGGTGCCGACTATGGCACGATCCGCGGCTTCATCGCCCAGCCTCTGGTCGCGCTCGCCTTTCTCGCGCTCATCATTTCAGCGGCGATTCACATGCGGATCGGGCTCAAGGAGATCATCGAGGATTACGTGCATGGCGAAGGCGCGAAAGTTCTCGCCATCCTGCTCGCGACCTTCTTCGCCGCCGGCGTCGGCCTTGCCTCGGTCGTCGCTATTTTGAAGATCAGTTTCGGCAGCTGACCGTCCATGCCCCAAGACGCCACGCCCCAAGACGCAACACCGCATAACGTGCCGAAGATCAACGGCCGCGCCTATCCCATCACCGACCATGCCTACGACGTGGTGGTGGTGGGCGCCGGCGGATCAGGATTGCGCGCCGTGGTCGGCTGCAGCGAGGCCGGGCTCAGGACCGCTTGTATTACCAAGGTCTTCCCCACCCGCTCGCACACCGTGGCGGCGCAAGGCGGCATCGCCGCGGCCCTTGGCAATATGGGCCCCGACGATTGGCGCTGGCATATGTACGACACTGTCAAGGGCTCGGATTGGTTGGGCGACCAGGACGCCATCGAATATCTCTGCCGCTGTGCCCCGCAAGCGGTCTATGAGCTCGAGCATTGGGGCGTGCCGTTCTCGCGCACCGACGACGGCAAGATCCTGCAGCGCGCCTTCGGCGGCATGACCACGAATTTTGGCAAGGGACAGGCCAAGCGCACCTGCGCCGCGGCCGACCGCACCGGCCATGCCATGCTGCACACCATGTACGGCCAGGCGCTCCGCCACTCGGCAGAGTTCTTCATCGAGTATTTCGCCATCGACCTGATCATGGATGAGGAGGGCCGCTGCCGCGGCGTGATGGCGCTGTCGATGCAGGACGGCACGTTGCACCGGTTCCGTGCCCATCAGGTGATCCTTGCCACCGGCGGCTACGGCCGCGCCTATTTCTCCTGCACCTCGGCGCATATCTGCACCGGCGACGGCAACGCTATGGTGTTGCGCGCAGGGCTGCCGTTGCAGGACATGGAGTTCGTACAGTTTCATCCAACCGGCGTCTACGGCGCTGGCGTGCTCATCACCGAGGGCGCGCGCGGTGAAGGCGGCTTCTTGCGCAACTCGGAGGGCGAGAAATTCATGGAGCGCTATGCTCCTTCCGCCAAGGACCTCGCCTCGCGTGACGTCGTCTCGCGCGCCATCACCATAGAGATCAGGGAGGGCCGCGGCCACGGCCCCGACAAGGACTACATCCACCTCCACCTCGAGCACCTCGACCCTGATCTCCTGGACGAGCGGTTGCCTGGCATTTCCGATCTGGCGCGCATTTTCGCCGGCGTCGATGTGAAGGAGAAGCCGATCCCGGTGCTCCCCACCTGCCATTACAATATGGGCGGCATCCCCACCAACATGCATGGCGAGGCGATCTCGCCGCGCGATGGCGATGCCGACGCCGTCGTGCCGGGGCTCATGGCGCTCGGCGAGGCCTCGTGTGTGTCGGTGCATGGCGCCAACCGCCTTGGCTCGAATTCGCTCATCGACCTCGTCGTGTTCGGACGCTCGGCGGCGCTCCGTTGCGCCGAGTTGATCGGAACGGACAGCGCCATTCCCGAGCTGCCGAAGGGCGCAGGCGAGGAGGCGATCGCCCGGCTCGACCGCTTCCGCTACGCCGATGGCGGCACGCCGACCGCGCAGCTCAGGCTGCGCATGCAGAAGACCATGCAGCGCGATTGCGCCGTGTTCCGCACCAAGAAGGTGCTGAAGGAAGGCGTCAAGGCGATCCGCGCCGTCTGGGATGACGCTGCCGATATCAAGGTGAGCGACCGCTCGCTCATCTGGAACACCGATCTGATTGAGACCCTCGAGTTCGACAATCTCATCTCGCAGTCTGCCGTCACCGTGCAGGGGGCGCTAGCCCGCGAGGAGTCCAGAGGCGCGCATGCGCGCGAGGACTTCCCCAAGCGCGACGACGCCAAATGGATGAAGCACACGCTGAGTTACGCCGACTACGGCACGCACGAAGTGAGGCTCGATTACCGGCCGGTGCACTCGTTTACGCTCTCGAACGAGATCGCCTATATCGAGCCAAAAGAGCGGGTGTATTAGCACGCCATGGGCTCGATCAGCGGCGCCTTTGCATTGATCGCCTTCATCGGCGGCTTGTTCTGCCGCCGACTCAAGACGGCGCTAATCGTCGGCGCCGTTCCTGCCGTGCTGTAGCGCTTGTCATAATCGGATTGTGGAACGTCCTGCCCAACACGGACCTCGCTTATGTGCACGGGTCGCTGACGGGCGCGATCCCGGTGATCCTATCATTCGCCGCGCTCGGCTATTACCTGCGCCGCGGCGTCGCTCGGATCTTTAGACGCCGCGCGTAATCGATCTTTTTCGCGCCTGTCGCGTTAGCCGAACGAAGGGGCAACAACCGAATTGTACCGAAGTGATTAGGACGCTCTATCGGGGATATGCCATAGAGGGAGAGCGAAGAGGCCGGATCTGGCGGGTGCGGGTCAGACCTTTGCGCCCCGACCTGCCCATTCTCGGCCGCCATTCGCTGCTCAAGCCGAGCTGGACGGAAGCGGTCACCGAGGCGCGGGCCCGCATCGACCACATCCTGGTAGCGTAGCCCAACGCTTCAAAGACAATTCGCGCTTGGCCTTGGGCCGGGAACTCCTGTATGCGAGAGTCCTGGTCAGGAATAGGCGCGGCCCATGGTCCAGTTCACGCTTCCCAAAAACTCAAAGGTCAAAAAGGGCAAAGCGTGGAACCCGCCACCGGCCGGCGCCGAAGAGGGACGCTGGCGCGAATACCGCGTCTACCGCTTCGACCCAGAGACTGGCGAGAACCCGCGCATCGACACCTACTGGGTCGACATGAACGAATGCGGCCCGATGGTGCTTGACGCGTTGATCTGGATCAAGAACACCGTCGATCCCACCCTCACCTTCCGCCGCTCCTGCCGCGAGGGCGTGTGCGGCTCGTGCTCGATGAACATCGCCGGCACCAACACACTTGCCTGCACCATGCATGCCGACGATGCGCCGAGCGCCGCCATTGCCATCTACCCGCTGCCGCATATGCCGGTGGTCAAGGACCTCGTGCCGGACATGACGAACTTCTATGCCCAGCACCGCTCGATCGAGCCTTGGCTCAAGACCGACTCGCCGACGCCGCAGAAAGAGTGGCGGCAGTCAAAGGAAGACCGCGACAAGCTCGACGGCCTCTATGAGTGCATCCTATGCGCCTGCTGCTCGACCGCCTGCCCGTCTTATTGGTGGAACTCCGACCGCTATCTCGGCCCGGCCATTTTGTTGCAGGCCGACCGCTGGATCGAGGACAGCCGCGACGAGCGCACCGGCGAGCGACTCGACGAACTCGAGGACCCGTTCCGGCTCTACCGCTGCCACACCATCCTCAATTGCACCAAGGCCTGCCCCAAGGGGCTGAACCCTGCCGCAGCCATCTCCTCGCTCAAGCGCAAGCTGGTCGAACGCGCCGAATGATCGACCATATCGGCATGCCGGTGGGCAATATCGCCCGCGCGACCGAGTTCTACCTGAAGGCGCTCGCCCCGCTCGGCATCTCGATCGTCATGGAGGTCTCAGCCGAGGAGTCGGGCCACGGCGCCGCGGTCGGCTTCGGCGCGAATTTCAAGCCCTTCTTCTGGATCGGCGAGGCTGAAGGCTTGAGCCGCGGGCATGTCCACGTCGCTTTCGCTGCGCCCTCCCGCGCGGCGGTCGATGCCTTCTACCGCGCGGCGATCGCTGCGGGCGGCAAGGACAACGGCCCTCCCGGCTTGCGTCCCCACTACCACGCCAATTACTACGGAGCCTTCGTGCTCGATCCCGACGGCCACAATATCGAGGCCGTCTGTCATGCGCCTGCGCTCAAGTAGTGGAGCGGTAGCGCATAAAAACGCCTAGCGCCGCCGGGATGAGAAGGCCTTAGGTCTTAGGGCAGCGCGGCAGGGAGAACTGGCAGGTCGGGACCTCCTGCGGGCCCTTAGCCTCGTTCTTCGCCCGCTCCTCCGCGCCCTTTCCACTCTGATAGGCGTAAGGGCTGGTCACGTCCCTGTGGGCGAAGACGATCTTCGACACGCGGCCCTCCTGGAACGTGAAGCTCGCCGTGCAGGTCCAATTCTTGTTGTCGTCCTTCTTCTTGAGACCGCTCATCAGGCCGCCTTTCTGATTCGCCTTGTCGTCGTCCTTCTTCTTGTCGGATTTGGCAGGATCGGCGGGCACCGGCCCTGCGCCGGTATAGTGATAGGTGAGCGTTTCGGTGGCCCCGCTCGGATAGGTCGAATAAGGCTGGCCTGCGCAGGAGATGAGCTGCTCCTTGCTCATGCCGAGATAAGGCTTGGTCGGATCGCCATAGGCGATTTCTTTGATCGTCGCCGATGGATTGGCGCACGAGGCCACGAGGAGGCCGGCGGCAAGGCTTGCCAACATGGATGGTGAGGCGCGCATTGCCTCACGCTGTTTGTCCTGAATTCCGGCGGCATCATGGCGGGGCGCAGCCTACGCTACAGCGAGGCGGCGAAATCCCACAACAGCTTGACGTTCAGCATGATGACTGTGACCGTGATCGCCGCGGCGAGCAGCGTCATCCAGCGCGGCGCAACGAGAGCTCCCATCTTGCGCTTGTCGGCGGTGAACATGACGAGCGGTACGATGGCAAAGGGAAGCTGCAGCGACAGGATCACCTGCGACAGAATGAGAAGCTTCGCCGTGCCCTCGGAGCCATACCAAATCGTCACCACCGCAGCGGGGATGATGGCGATGGCGCGGGTGAACAGCCGCCTGAGCCAGGGCGGTAGGCGAATGTCGAGAAAGCCCTCCATCACGATCTGCCCCGACAGCGTCGCCGTCACCGTCGAGTTTAAGCCGCAGCAGAGCAGCGCAATGGCGAACAGGGTGGGCGCGAAGGCCGAGCCGAGCAGCGGCGCCAAGAACGAATGCACCTGGTCAAGCTCTGCCACGTTTGTCTGGCCGGTGCGGTGGAAGGTGGCCGCCGCCAGGATCAGAATCGAGGCATTGATCAGAAGCGCGAACATCAGCGCGATGGTCGAATCCATGGTGGCGAGCGTGATCGCCTCGCGCTTCTCCGGCAGTGTGCGCCCGAAGGCGCGCGTCTGCACGATGCCGGAATGCAGATAGAGGTTATGCGGCATCACCGTCGCGCCGAGAATGCCGAGCGCGAGATAGAGCATCTCGGGGTTCTTCACGATCTCGACCGTCGGGGCGAAGCCGCGGATCACTTGGCCCCAATCGGGATCAGCCATGGCGATCTGAATGCCGAAGCAGATCGCGATGATGCCGAGCATGGTCACGATGAACGCCTCAATCCAGCGGAAGCCGAGCCGCTGCATGCCGAGGATCAGAAACACATCGAGCGCGGTGAGGATCACCCCGATCTCGAGCGGGATGCCGAACAGGAGATTGAGCCCGATCGCCGTGCCGATCACCTCGGCGAGGTCGGTGGCGCAGATGGCAAGTTCGGCGAGCGCCCACAGCGGATAAGCGAGGGCGCGCGGGAAGGCGTCGCGGCAGGCTTGTGCAAGGTCGCGGTGCGTGGCGATGCCCAGCCGTGCGCATAGCGCCTGGAGGATGATCGCCATGATGTTCGAGAGGAGCGCGATCGAAAGCAGCGCGTAGCCGAACTTCGACCCGCCCGCGAGCGAGGTCGCCCAGTTGCCGGGGTCCATATAGCCGACGGCGACGAGATAGCCCGGACCTAAGAACGCGATGAGCTTCTTCCACAGCGGGCCTGTGGGGCGCGTCCTGATGGTGCCGAACACCTCGCCGAGCGAGGGCTCGCGCGAGGCACGCCGCCAGCCTTGGGCTCGCGCTTGCGCGTGCGCAGCTTTGAGCTCGGCGGCGCCTGTCTCGTTGGCGGCTCTGAACGGGCTCAGCATGGGGCAACACCCTCATCCCGAGGAGCGCTCCTTTGGCACTCGTTTCGAAGGACGCTGCGCGCACGCGTGCTGTGAAGGATTGAACTCGAACTGCCCAGCATCGGATTCCCTCGTTTGGGGAGACCCCTCATCTGGGCATATAAACTGGTTGCGAATAATTTGCAAGAGCAACTAGCCTCTCTAGCGGGACCGGCATCGGCTTCTCAATCGGCATCGACTAACGAGGGGAGTACGTGACATGATGCGAATTCTCGGCACCGGCCTTCCGCTTCCTTTATGGCGGAGAGCGTTCCGCAAGGAGTTGCGCGAGGAGGGCACCCCGGCTCCTAGGGCCCTATCGCCCAAACCACAGCGCAGCGCCGAGACTGAGACCAAGGCCAAGACCAAACGGCTCGAGAAGGTGAAGGGCAAGCGGTCGAGGCCTAACGCGGCTGACGAGCCGCCGCGCACGTGGCGCGTCCATATACGTTAGGAGGCGAAAGCAACCTCCCGTGGTTCGTCACGCCGCTCTAAAGGGGTGGCAGGATGAGAGGTATCGTCTGGACTGTTGCAATGGGGCTGGGGCTGATTGCGGGCGCCGCGCTCGTTTCCGCGTCAGCGGCCGCCAAGGACTATGTGAGGTACAAGACCTACAGGCAGAACCCGTCTGCGTGGTACTGGTTCGGGCCGCCAGGCCGCGGCGTGCATATTGCGCGCAAGGCTCGCGTCGCGCAGCGCGGCTCCTATATCGGGCCGCATTACCGCTCCGACATCGCGCCGGGCTACCACACCAACGGGCCCGGCATCGGCATCATGAAGTAGCGGGCGCAAAACTGGCCAGAGGCATCGCAAGAGCCATCGCGGCGGACCCTAGTCAGGCCGGGGCCTGTAAAAGCGTCCCGCATATGCTCCTTCTCGACAGCCTGTTTTAGGCCTACTCTTCGGCCCAAGGCGAAAGATTGGCGCCACTGACGGCTTGCCGTCGCGTAGAGGGGAAAAGTCATGCATCGGTATCGGGTCTCCTCGGCTTTGGCCGCGGTCGTTGTGTTCGGCACTTTTCTAATCGCGGGTTCTTCGCAGGCAGGACAATATGAAGGCGCGCCGACAGTCTCGGCTGCCCAGGCTATTCAGGGCGTTCCGCTCCAGGGTGCCGGTTATTCGATCAGCGACCGCGTGCCGGTTGAGAACTTCCAATACGTGTTCAGCGTGAACACCAAATGGGGTCCGTTCAGGGTTAGGGGGAGCGACCTCTTGCGTGTCCGCGTGCGCGAGATCACGGCGACGGCGAAGCTCGAGGACGTGAACGGCGCTGAAACCGCAGTCGAGTCGGCCGGAAGAACGGCGCTTAGGCCGCTCAACACCGCCAAGGACCTCGTGACCCAACCTGCCCAGACGATCGGCGACACATTCCGCGGCGTCGGTCACGTCTTCGGCACAGCCAAGGCGACGATGAACGCGACCGACCCGCATGGCGACAGCATGATTGCCTCGGTTACGGGCGGTGCCTCCGCGCGACGCAAGCAGGCCTTCAATCTCGGTGTTGATCCGAACACGAGCTTCCCGCCGCTTGCCGATGAGTTGAAGCGGGTTGCTACGGCAAGCGCTGTTGGCGAGACCTCGGCCAATGTGGGTATGAGCTTTGTCGCTGGACCTGCCGGCTTTGCGATTGGGGCGAGCGGCACGGTTGGTCAGGTGCGTGAGATGCTCCGGGACAAGACGCCCGCAGAGCTCGAAAAGGAGGGGCGCGATCTGCTCGCCGCCATGGGGGTTTCGCAGGGGACAATGGATGCGTTCTACGCGAACCCCGATCTGAGCCCGACGGACAAAATCGTCATTGTGAAAGTCCTCGAAAGCCTTGGCGGTGTTCAGGGACGAGAACTCTTTCTTGCCGGTGCGGCCAAAGCCTCCTCAATTGAGATGGGCTTTTTCTACCGGCACCAGGCCATGTTGATCCAGCAATACGCCAAGAGGATTTCGCCGGTGCGCGGCTTTGTGAGCGTGGGTGGCGCTCCCATGTTGATGACGGCAAACGGAACCGTCAGCATTCTGCCCGTCGATTATCTGAACTGGAGCGCACCTCTCACCCAGATTGCCTCTGCAAGCCACGGCGGCGAATTGTGGATTACGGGAAGTGCGAGCCCGATGGCCACCTCCCAGCTCTCTGCGCTCGGCTGGAAGGTTGTGCCCAAGGCCGGCGCGCGGCTTGGAACTTATCCGCAACTTGCCGGCTGGAATTGATGCTCGCCTGACTCGCCGACAAGTGGACAATAAACCTGGGCGTGCAATCTCAAGCCGCTCTTTATTATCGGCATTTTGGACGCGCGGCTCCAGTTCGCCTTAGCTCAGTACTTCTCGTAGACGTTCTGTAGCAAGAACTCGATCAGACTGTTCGGGTGTCCGCAATCGTGCCCGCGGCCTGGCATACCTGTAGAAAATCGGCTTCTCCGAGCTAGCGCGATTTCTTGTTAAGTCACAGTACTGGCGATCTCCGTTTTATTTCTGCCGGTGAATGACATACCGCCTCGAGCTACTTGAACAGCACATAATAGATCACATAAAGCCAGCTGAAGAGGCCGTGGATGATCGCCCACAGCACCGAGTGGTTGTTGGTGTAGGAGATCGCGATGGCAAGCGCCGTACCGAAGCTGATGCCGTATTTCGCGCCTTCGACGCGGTAATTGACGAGCGTTCCGTTCATGAGACCCTCCTCGGTTGTGAACTCTGGTCGACTATAGGCCGAAAAATGCGTGGGCAGACGATCTCGATGAGGTGATGTAATGAGGATGAGGATCGGCGTCATAGCTCTTGCGCTGTTCGCGGCGGCGGCCTCCGGCATCGTGCTCGCCCGCGAGCCGGAAAGCGCGGGCAAGATCGAATCGCAACAGCTCTTCGTGCAGGAGCTTGCCGGCGATCCGAGCAAAGAGGTCAACGCGCAAAGCTACACCTTTCCTATTAGCGCCGTTCTGCCTTGGCATATTCATCCCGATGCCGACGAGATCGCCTACATCATCGAGGGCACCTTCACCTTTCAACGCGCCGGCGAGCAGCCGCGTATGTTGCACGCCGGACAGGCAGATTATGTGGGGCCTAATGTCGTGCATCGCGGCATGAATCTCAGCGATGCGCCGGTGAGGCTGTTCGTCGTGCGCATCAAGCCTAAGGACAAGCCGCTCGTCACCGAGGTCCCTGCCCCGCAGCAATAGCTATGCGGCCTTGCGTATGCGCATCGCTTGGGCCTCTGCGTGCGCATCAGGCGAAGGCCGCGGCCGCCAGCGCAGCAGAACTAACCCCGATCGCCAACAGAATGAGCGGAAGCGTTGGCGCGGGCGAGCCACATGGCGCCAGGCGCAATCCCGTGACGAGGTCCGATTGGGCCATCCACCGCAATAAGCACGTCCTTTTCGGATCCAAGCGCCGCTTCCATCTGCCTGAGCGCCAATCCTCGTCTTGTGTCCGGCGCGAGCGGCACGGGCGCCACGCCAAGACCCGAGAGCCAGGCGCTCATAGCGCTTCTTTTCATGCCGGGCGGCACGAAGGCCACGGCAGTCCGGTTCGACACGAGGCTATGAAGCGCTAGCGCAATGAGATTGCATTCGTGCCAAGAGATCCACAGCGTCGGCCCTTGCGGGAGCGGAGTGTCCGGCACGATCGCGACGGACGCGCGGCATACCACCGCACGGGAATAGGCCGGCACAAGCCTCCCGAAGGAAGCGGCGGGTGAACCGATCAGTCCGGATAGCGCTCGCGCCATAATCCATAAAGTCCGATGGCCCAGGCCGGCGGGACCAAGAACCAGTGGAACACGTTTACCCGGTAGTCCAGCATCATGCCGAAATGGTACGGGGTGAACGTCCCGAGCACGGCCATGACGGTGTAGAACACTGCAAAGGCCAGCACGAAGGCCGTGGCATAGCGCGGCTGAAAGAAACCGATATAGGTGCCGACCAAGCCCCACATGAAATGCACTGCGGCATGGAGTGGATCGAGTCTGAAGCCGAGGGGGAAACTGTGGGGGTCGGTCTTGAAGCCGTAATAGGCATAGGACAAGAGTAGGATGCCGCCTTGGGCGAGGAAATAGACGGCGAGTCTCGAAGCCCAGACGACGAGCGGGGTCGTCGCGGCTTCGTCAGCCTGTTGCTCGGGTCCAATCGGCTCTTTGGCCTTAACCGAGGGATCTGCTGCCATAACGCACCTGTTCCCCGTTCCGACAAGCTATCCGATCAGCCCCATCGCGGTCTATCCGCCAGCTTGCGTAGCAAGGGAATTGCAGTAAGAGCCTCGTCGAGTGCCCAGCTGCGGTCTCGCGTGGTCAGCCCCACAATCAGCACCTTGCGCGCGGAGAGGATTGCATTTAACCAAGCCTTCGCTTGAACCGGCTCCCCTGCGGGGCAGGTTTAGGTGTCGAACTAAGGGGGTGTTCATGGCGCGTAATCGAATTGCGCTGGTCGGCGCGGGTCAGATCGGCGGCACGCTTGCCCATCTTGCCGGGCTCAGGGAGCTTGGCGAGATCGTGCTGTTCGACGTGGTGGACGGTGTTCCCCAGGGCAAGGCGCTCGACCTCTCCCAATCCGCACCAGTCGAAGGCTACGTCCCGAAATTGAAGGGCACCAACGAATATGCCGAGCTGAAGGATTCGGATGTCGTGATCGTCACCGCCGGGGTGCCACGCAAGCCAGGCATGAGCCGCGACGATCTTTTGGAAATCAACCTCAAAGTCATGGAGCAGGTCGGGGCCGGCTTGCGCAAATACGCACCTGAAGCCTTCGTCATTTGCGTCACCAACCCGCTCGACGCCATGGTGTGGGCGCTGCAGAAGACGAGCGGACTGCCGCGTAACAAGGTGGTCGGCATGGCCGGCGTGCTCGACGCGGCGCGCTTCCGGTACTTCCTCTCGCAGGAATTTGACGTGAGCCCGGAGGACATCCACACGCTCGTGCTTGGAGGCCATGGCGACACCATGGTCCCGCTCATCCGTTACTGCTCGGTTGCGGGTATCCCGCTAACAGATCTCGTCAAGATGCGCTGGATCACGCAGAAGCGGCTCGACGACATCGTGCAGCGGACGCGAGACGGCGGCGCCGAGCTTGTCGGCTTGCTCAAGACCGGCTCGGCCTATTACGCGCCCGCTGCTGCCGCGCTTGAAATGGCAGAGTCCTATCTGAAGAACCAGAAGCGGGTGTTGCCGTGTGCCGCCTATTTGAACGGAGAGTATGGCGTGAAGGGCATCTATGCCGGAGTGCCCATCATCATCAGCGCCAAGGGCGTCGAGCGCGTGATCGAGCTCGACCTCACCTCTGCCGAGAAGGACGCCTTCATGCATTCGGTGAACTCGGTAAAGGCGCTCGTCGAATTGTGCCAGAGGATCGCGCCGAACCTCGCCACAGCCCCTTAAC
>DATFVO010000139.1:0-2946 GCA_035260265.1 Methyloceanibacter sp. | reverse complement strand
CCTCCATATAAAGAGCGCGGGCTGAATATTCGGCCTTGAGGTCGCATTCGAGGACCTCCTTGATGTTCTGGCCGATCATCAAGGGATCAATGTGCTGCATGTTGGGAAAGCCCTCGAGGAAGATGATGCGGTCCACCAGCTTGTCGGCGTGGTGCATCTCCTCGATCGACTCCTCGCGCTCTTTCTTGGCGAGCTTGGTGAAACCCCAGTCTTCGAGCAGCCGGTAATGCAGCCAATATTGGTTGACGGCGGTGAGCTCATGCGTCAGTGCCTTGTTGAGATACTCGATGACGCGTGGATTGCCCTTCATGCTGTCCTCCCAACCTTTGACCATCATACCTGTTCTCGTGCCGCGTGCTAGGGCTCCTCGAAAGGCCCGTGGTGGGGAACCGACGCCGCCGAGCTCGGGCCCTGCTCGTCATACGCCACCATCAGCTTGGTGATAAACGGCAGGCAATTGCCGCAAGAAGGACGCTTGCCGAGATGGCGGTAGATGAGGCCGGGCGTCAGCACTACGAAGGGATCATTGGTGCGGAGCGACGCCACTGCCTCGGCAATGTCCTTGGAGGTGATCAGGGTGCAAGAGCAGACGATCATACCGGCAGAGCGCTCGTCTTCCGGCGCGCGCTGTAATAGGCCCATAGCATGCGCGCGGCGACCGCGCGCCACGGGCGCCAAGCCTCGGCAAGCTCCATCATCACGTCTTGGTTGGGCCGAGCCTCGAGTTCAAAGGCATCCTTGACCGCAACCTGGAGGGCGAGATCGCCCGGAGACCACGCGTCAGCTCTCGCAAGGCAGAACAGAATATAGATGTCTGCGGTCCACGGTCCGATGCCTTTGAGCGCAGCAAGCTTGGCGTGGATGACGTCCTCGGGCTCTTGCGACAGAGCATCGAGGTCGAGCGAACCCGTGTCGGTCGCTTCGGCGAGTCCGCGGAGCGTCGCGATCTTAACCTTCGACAATCCGGCTGCGCGTAGGTCGCTCTCTGACACGGAGAGAAACCTGCTCGGGGTGAAAGGCTCGACCGCAGCCTCGAGACGCCGCCAGATGGCCTCGGCGCTCGCCACCGAAAGCTGCTGAGCGGTGACGACCCGCACAAGACCCTTGAAGCCGGAAGGGCGGCGGCGGAGCGGCGGGTCGCCGGCAAGCGCATGCACGCGCGCAAGCCGCGCGCAGGATTTTACCAGCGCGGTTACTCCTTCCTTTAGATCTTTCTCGTTTCTGATCTTTCTCATGGCAATTTCGCGGGTTGCGGCTGTGACTTAGCCTGGATCGCCGCCTTTGGCTTAGCCGAGTTTTAAGTGATGTCCGCCAAGCTGCCTATCCGGTTTGGGGATATCAGGCGCCGCTACTCAGGATGCAAGCTCAGGGCTCCCACGCGCACGACCTGTATGCCCAGGTCCAGCGTCTCGTCGACGGCTTCGCAGCGGAGCGTAAGGCGCGTGAGGCCGCAGAAGCCGCCGACAAGGCCAAATCCGAACTGCTCGCCACCATCAGCCATGAGCTGAGGACGCCGATGGAGGCGGTCGTGGCTATGGCCGAGCTTTTGCTCAGAACTCCTCTCGACGCTACGCAGCAGCTTCATGCCGAGATGCTGCTGAAGTCTTCGCGCAGCCTGCTCAATGCGCTCAACGACGTGCTGGACTTTGCGCGCCTCGAAACCGGACGCTTTGAGGCCGATCCGGTCGCGTTCGATCTATATGCCCTGATCCAGGAAGTGGCGAGGGAGTTGCAGGCGCGAGCCAATGACAAAGGCCTGACCGGTAGCGCCGATGTTGACCCGAGTTGCCCACGCTTCGTCATTGGCGACGCCGCGCAGCTACGCCAGGTCCTGCTGGGGCTGGTCGACAATTCGCTAAAATACACATCGATTGGCTCAGTCCGCCTGCACGCCGGCGCGACGGAGCACGATGGCCGCCTCCAGCTCAGATTCGACGTCATCGACACAGGCGTGGGCTTGAGCAAAGCCGTGCAAGATCGCCTGTTCCAGCCTTGCATCGAGATCAACACCTATCTCGGCGAAGTCGCTGGGCTCGGGCTTCCCATCGCGCGGAAGCTCACCAGGCTGATGGGCGGCGATATCGGCTGCAGGAGCGTGGTCGGGCAGGGCAGCCTCTATTGGCTCACGCTTCCTGCCCAGCAGGCGCAGAGCGAGGCACCACTGGCGCGCGAACCCGCAACCCCCAGCGAACCTTTCACTGCAAACGAAGCGCAAGTCGCACCAGACCCAAGCGAAGCGAACGTCGCGCCAGCCGTAGGCGAAGCGTCAGTCGCGCCAGCCCGAAGCGAGTCCACAGTCGGAAACGGGGCGCAGGACTTGCCGCAGCAAGACAGGCTCTCAGGCCATGTGCTCGTGGCCGAGGACAATGCCGTGAACCGCGTCTTGATCGGCACGTACCTGAACGAATTCGGCTTGACCTACGAGATGGTGAGTACCGGCAGCGCAGCGGTGATGTCCGTCGGGACCAATAGTTACGACCTCGTGCTGCTCGACGTCATGATCTCCGACGTGGACGGCATCGAAACCACGCGCCGGATCCGCGGCATGCACGTGCCTTCGGCCGAGCTGCCGATCGTTGCGCTCGTCGCCCAGGCGAAGAAACAGTACTGCGGGGCTTACCTCGCCGCCGGTATGGACGCATGTGTGACGAAGCCGATCAGTGCAGGCGAACTTCACGCGGCGCTCGCGCCGTTTCTCACGCGGGCGCAGCAGCAAGAGCCCATGCAGCGGCTGGTAAAGGCCTACACCGTCGCTCTCGGCTAGAGATTATCGACCAGGACGCCCGCGAGCAGGATCAAATAAGCGATCAGCAGCAGGCCGAGCGCATAGGCCGTGAAGAACGGCAGCGGCACAATCATGCCGATGATGACCAGGATGGCGATGACTACGGAGACGAGGAAGGTCTCCCGCCGCGGCGTGCTCAAGCGAAAATTCATGGTGCCCCC
>DATFVO010000138.1:0-2325 GCA_035260265.1 Methyloceanibacter sp. | reverse complement strand
CGGCAAATCGACGCTGCTCTCGGTCATTGCCGGTTTTGACAGCCCGCAGTCGGGCCGCATCCTCCTCGACGGCAAGGACATGACGCAGGCTTCGCCTTCGGAGCGCCCGGTGACGATGGTGTTCCAGGACCACAATACATTCGCGCATCTCGATCTATGGACGAATGTGGCGCTCGGCATCTCGCCTTCGCTCAAGCTCGACGCCGCTGAAAAGCAGGCGGTCGATGACGCCTTGGCGCGAACCGGCCTGAAATCCCTGGCGCGGCGCAAGCCTGGCGAAGTCTCCGGCGGCGAACGCCAGCGCGTGGCAATCGCTCGTGCCCTGTTGCGTGACGAGCCGATCCTGCTTCTCGACGAGCCCTTTGCAGCACTGGGCCCGTCGCTCAGGCGCGAGATGCTCGATCTCGTGAGGAAATTGCAGAAGGAAATGGACTACACCGTCATGCTGGTGTCGCATCATCCGGACGATGCGCTCTATGCCGCGACACGGACGGCCTTCCTCAGCAACGGACAGATTGTCGCTTTCGAGCCGACCAGGGCATTGTTCAAGCGGCGCGACCTGCCCGAGCTCGAGGACTATATCGGCTAAATTCTTTCTCCCATTGGGGAAAAAGCATGCCAGCGCAAAACGCGGACATTAAATCGAGCTTAATTGCTACTCGATGTCCGATATGCCCCGAAAGCGGCCAAATTCCGCAGCGGAGCGCAATGACGCCATGGGCCGATATTGTTGCAGAAGTCGTTTGAATCAGTCAGCGAACAGTGATTCCCTGTCCCAGGGATGATTTGGGTGGGGATGGAACGATGATGGGTCGGCTCGACCAGGACCAGGGGCAACTGTTCTATTCCTTCAATCTGGAGGAAGCGGTGCCGAGCGATCATCTGGTACGTGAGATCGCGGCGGTTCTCGACTTGAGCTGGGTGCATGGGGAGCTGGCGCCGCACTATCCTCCAATCGGCCGGCCGTCGATTGATCCGGTACTGATGATCCGAATGCTCATCGTTGGGTACGTCTTTGCCATCCGTTCGGAACGAGCGCTGTGTCGCGAGGTGCAGGTCAACCTGGCCTATCGCTGGTTCTGCGGCTTGAGCATTGAGGACAAGCTGCCCGATCACTCTGCATTCTCGCGCGCTCGCAACGAGCGCTTCTGCGACAGCGGTATCTTCCGCCGGGTGTTCGAACGCGTCGTAGGCCAATGCATCGCAGCAGGCCTGGTCGGCGGTGAGGGGTTTGCGGTCGATGCCAGCCTGATCGCGGCCGATGCCAATAAGCGCCGCTCGCTGCCGGGCGGGGATTGGAAGAAGAAAGCCATTGATCCCGAGGGCGCCAGCCGTGCCGTAAAGGAGTATGTGGCCACGCTTGAGGATGCCAGTTATGGCGCGGCCAGCCCGGTCACGCCGAAGTTTGTCTCGCCGTCCGATCCTGCCGCGCAATGGACCGGCGCGATGAAGAGCGCGGCGTTCTTCGCCTACGCCGACAACTATCTCATCGATGTGAAGTTTGGCGTCATCATGGATGTCGAGGCGTCACGAGCTATTCGCCAGGCCGAGGTCGGCGCGGCACGGACAATGATCGACCGAACTGAGGCGTGCTTCGGCATCAAGCCAGAATGGCTCGCTGCCGATACAGCCTATGGTTCGGCCCCCAATCTCGAATGGCTGGTGAAGGAGAAAGGGATCTCCCCGCACGTTCCCGTCATCGACAAGTCGAAACGCGATGATGGCACGTTCTCGCGCGAGGAGTTCGTTTATGACAAGGAGCGCGACATCTACATCTGTCCGGCCGGTAAAAGGCTAAAGACCAGTGGAAGGCTGGCCAATGGCGGTGCGACGCTACTCTATATGGCAAGCACCTACGATTGCGGCCCATGCCCTCTCAAGTCCAGATGCTGCCCACTATCACCACAACGTAGGGTGCCGCGCGATGTGAATGAAGAAGCTCGCGATGTTGCTCGTGCCCTCGCCAAGACGGAGGCGTTTGCCCAAACCCGCCGCGATCGCAAGAAGGTCGAGATGTTGTTTGCGCATCTGAAGCGCATTCTACGGCTCGGCCGGCTCAGGCTGCGAGGTCCACGAGGCGCCCAGTTCGAGTTCACGCTCGCCGCCATCGCCCAGAACCTACGACGTCTCGCTAAGCTGGTCGCTCGCCCACCACCACGCAGGACGGCTGGGTGCGTTGCGTAACTACTCTGTTGCGCTGGTTGCGAAGGCGTCTCGGTAAGGGCCCCAGTCCCGCCGCTCCCAGGGAGCGGCAGACAGGGCTCGGCCCAGCTGCCGAGCAGCCATAACATGGCTTGCCAGCGACTTCTGCAACAATATCGGCCA
>DATFVO010000137.1:0-4044 GCA_035260265.1 Methyloceanibacter sp. | reverse complement strand
TTCCCACGCACGAGCGCCGTTCGCTCTATCGGCGCATCACCGGCGCCATCGGCAACCAGATGCCGAAGGGCCTCTATGCCCGCGCGCTCATTATCATCATCGCGCCGATGGTGCTGCTTCAGTCGGTGCTGACCTTCGTGTTCCTCGAGCGGCACTGGCAAACGGTGACGCGGCGACTGTCGACGGTCACCGTGCAGAACATCGCCATGCTGATCGACATCTACCGGAACTATCCCCAGGACGCCGACGCCGAGACATTGAAGCGCCTCGCCGAGCTCGATTTAGGCTTGCGAGTCCGTTTCGTGCGTGGGGAGGACCTGCCAACCGCAAACTCGAAGCCGTTCTTCGACCTGCTCGACACCACTCTGTCGGACGAGTTAAAGCGCCAGATCGGGCGCCCGTTCTGGATCGATACGGTCGGCAGATCCAATTTCGTGGACATCAGGGTCAAGCTCGACGACGGCGTGATGCACGTGCTTGCACGTCGGAGCCAGACCTACGCGTCGAACTCGCAGATCTTCCTGTTGTGGATGGTCGGCACGTCGTTGGTTCTGTTGACCGTCGCGATTCTCTTCCTGCGCAATCAGATCAAGCCGATCCTGCGCCTGTCCGAGGCCGCCGACAGTTTCGGCAAGGGCCGTCCCCCGCCTAAGGACTTCCGGCCACGCGGCGCGCGCGAGGTGCGCCAAGCCGCGAACGCCTTCATCGAGATGCGCGACCGCATCGAGCGGCATGTCGAGCAGCGCACCATCATGCTTGCCGGCGTGAGCCACGATCTCCGGACCGTGCTGACGCGCTTCAAGCTGCAGCTCGCCATGTTCGAGGACAGCCCCGAGCTCGAGGCCATGCGCGCCGATGTCGACGAGATGCAGGCTATGCTCGAGGACTACATGGCCTTCGCCAAAGGCGACGCTGGCGAGGAGATCGTGCGTACCGATGTCGGCGAGATCTTGAGCGAAGTTAAGAGCCAAGCGCACGGCGCCAAGGACATTGCCATCGACGTCAAGGACGCGCCTCTGGTGGTGCCGATCAAACGACACGCCTTCAAGCGCGCCATCGCCAACCTCGTCAACAATGCCGCGCGCTTCGCCGAGCATGTGAAGGTGAGCGCGGCGCGGCAGAACGGCGCGCTCACCGTCGAGGTCGACGACGACGGCCCTGGCATCCCGGGGAATGAGCGCGAGCACGTATTCCGCCCGTTCTACCGCATCGACCACGCGCGCAATCAGGACTCAGGGTCGACGGGGCTCGGGCTCGCCATCGCCCGCGACATCGCCCGCATCCATGGCGGCGACATTGCGCTCAGCCAATCTCATCTCGGCGGGCTCAAAGCTGTGCTAAGAGTGCCGGTCTGAATTCCTGCAAGCTAAGCGAATTGGGGAGGGTAATTGTCATGCGCCGAGTCGTCGCCGGAATTGCTGCGGCATTGCTCCTGGGCTTCGCCGGACCGGCCGTTGCTCAGACGATCGGCGATGAGATCCAGAACGAGGAGCAGCCCGGATCGGAAATCCAAATCAACCTGGGCGGCGGCGAGGTTCAGGTGGAGCGCAAGAACGGCGCACCAATTTTTCCGCTGGCGCCGTTTAGGAGACCGGCGTTTGTCTTTCCCTCAGCACCCTACACGGCGCCCGCGCCTGTCTTTCCCGTTGCGCCGCTGGCGGGGACGACACGCGCGAACGACTCCGTCTTCCCTGTTGCGCCGCTCGCCCTGGGGAGCAATCAACTGAGACCGCTGGACGATCCAGATGCGCTAGTCGCAGGCGACCCGCTTCCTGGCGAAGGCCCCGAGGATCTGTCAGGCCACGACGACGACAATCCGCTTCCGGAATAGCTCTCAACAACGCGAACTCGCCATTGCCGGGCCTGTCCCGGCCGTCCGCGATTTGAATCCCGTCACTTCGCTCGGACATGGCGACCTGAGCAACTAGTGCGGTCCGGCAGCTGCAGTTCAGGCCTGCGATGGCACTGGAGGTGGTGGCGCTTCGGCTTCGTGCCGCTTCCAGCCGCGCGGCAAGAACCCGCAAGCAAAGCGGCAGAAATCCTCGCATGACGTCTCGATGCCCGACAGCCAGCGCTCGCCCTTGGTGAGACGCTTGTCGAGAGCGGCCATGGTCTTGTCGAGCGACGGCGACGGATCGTCGAGCCAGACCTGGAACACTTTGCCGTAGATCGCGGTAAGCCCGGCCACGCGCAGCGCTCCGCCAGGGCCATCGAGCTTTGCGCCGGCGCCGGCCAGCATCCAATATTGCGAGGCAAGCGATGAGCAAAGCACCGTCGCGGCCTCGCCCGGGCGGCAGCTGAGGTAGCCCGCGATGCGCTTCAGCGCTTGCTTGTAGGGCGCCATAAGCTCGAAACGCGTCATGACGATGTCGAATAGCCGCTCGCGCGGGCTCTGCGCTTCTGGCGCGGCCTTGGTCTTGGCCAGGACCTCGGCATCGACCTCGTGCTGGAAGGCGCGGATGATGTCGTTCTTCGAGGTGAACTCGCGCCTGAGATCGGACAGGCTGACACCAGCGGCCTGGGCGATATCGAGAAGCGTCAGGTCGCGCCAGCCGCGTTTCTCGGCAAGGTCAAACGCCGCCCGCACAGCCTTGGAACGTTTGGAGAAATCGTCGAACATGGGCGTACTCCTTCTCTCCAAAACATAGGCTCTTTTGGCGACCGTCGAAAGACGGAGCGTCACGACGATAGTTCGCGGGAGCGCTTTACCGCTGCGGCGATGGCGCGAGAGAGAAGCTCATACAGGCCGTTCTTGCCCATCAACACTTCGAGCGCAGCCGCGGTCGTTCCCTTCGGCGATGTCACATTCGCTCTGAGCTCCGCCGGCGAGAGATCGGAGCGCCGCAGCAGCTCCCCCGCTCCTTCTACCGTGGCACGCGCGAGCTGATTGGCAAGGTCAGAATCGAGGCCTGCTTTGCGGCCCGCCTCGGCAAGACATTCGGTGAGCAGGTACACGTAAGCAGGGCCGTTGCCCGAGATCGCGGTAGCCACGTCGAGCAGGCTCTCATCGTCGACCCAGACAACCTGGCCGACCGCCTCCAATAGCATATTGCATTCGAGCACCTGGTCGCGAGTCACCGCCGCGCCGGCGCAGGCCACCGTCATGCTGTGGCCGACAGAGGCAGCGGTGTTGGGCATGGACCGCACGATCGCCGAGCCCTCCGGCAAGTGCCGTTGAAGACTCGCGATGGTCCGGCCCGCTGCGATCGAGAGCGCCACGGTTTGCTTCCCCATGAGCGGCGCGACGGAGGGAAGCATCTCGTCGATGACCTGTGGCTTGACGGCAAGCAGAATGACCGAGGGCCTCGCCGGGAGCTCGGCGCTCGCGCCCGTCCCGATGCGGTGGCGCGCGATCAGGGCCGCAACCTCAGGGGGCGGATTGGGATCGCAGACGAAGACGTGTGTCGGGTCGAGGCCCTGCCGGAGCCAACCTTCGAGCAGCGCCCCGCCCATTTTCCCCGCTCCTACCAAGAGCAGCGGGCCGGCGAGGCGGAGCGTCATGCTTGTCCTTGCGTCTCGAGCAGGGTGGCGGCGAGCGCATCCTCAGGCGACTTGCCCGCCCACAATACGAACTGGAAGGACTGATAATAACGCTCGCAGGCCTCGAGCGCAGCCTTGAGCAGCGCCTCGCATTGGCCGACATGGCTGTCGGCGCCGGCGAGCAGGAGGCCGTGGCGGTACAGCAAGAGCCCATCCTCCTTCCACAGGTCGAAATGGCCGAGCCAAAGTTGCTCGTTGATGAGCGCCATGAGCTTGTAGATATCCCCGAGTCTCAGTTTGCTCACCTTGAAGTCGAAGGCGCAGGCGAGATGCAGCGCTTCGAGATCCTCTCGCCAAGTCAAGGAGATATGGTACTCGCACCAGGTTCCAGACACGGTGAGGGTGAGCTCATCGGGCGTCGAGCGCTCGAACGTCCAATCATGGATCGTTGCGATTTGCTCAACAATATCAACTGGATTGGTGAAATGGTCGTAGATAGCCTGTGCCGTAGCCATGCGTGTCCTCTGCTGGCCTCAGTAGAGTTCCGCGCACGCAACACGTCCG
>DATFVO010000136.1:0-3385 GCA_035260265.1 Methyloceanibacter sp. | reverse complement strand
ACATCCTGGGGCTGGAGCAGGTCCCAAGGGTTCGGCTGTTCGCCGATTAAAGTGGTACGTGAGCTGGGTTTAGAACGTCGTGAGACAGTTCGGTCCCTATCTGCCGTAGGTGTAGGAGAATTGAGAGGATCTGTCCCTAGTACGAGAGGACCGGGATGGACGCACCTCTAGTGGACCTGTTGTCGCGCCAGCGGCATAGCAGGGTAGCCAAGTGCGGACGGGATAACCGCTGAAAGCATCTAAGCGGGAAACCTCCCTCGAAACTAGTTCTCCCTTGAGAGCCGTGGAAGACCACCACGTTGATAGGCTGGGTGTGGAAGCGCAGCAATGCGTGAAGCTAACCAGTACTAATCGCTCGAGCGGCTTGATTGCTCTCATTGTCAGCGCCCATCTGTCTTTGCCCTACCGCGCTCTGCGCTGCTTGAGGGCATTGGATGGATGCGCTGAAGACCAGATTCGACGCTGCCCTTCGCTGGCCTGGTGATACTGGCGGAGCGTGAACACCCGATCCCATCCCGAACTCGGCCGTGAAAAGCTCCAGCGCCGATGGTACTGCGTCTTAAGACGTGGGAGAGTAGGTCGTCGCCAGGCTTGCCAATGGCAGGTCAAAAAAATCGCCGCGCTCGCGCGCATCGCGACGCTTGAGCGCGGCATGGGCTGCTAGAGCCCTCATCGAGATCGGTCCCCTCTCACGAGTGGGTTTGCCACACGAAGCCAGAAGCCGCCGGCGGATCATCTCGCCGGCGGCTTTTCGTTGTGTGAGCTTGACTCCGTTAGGGCGCAAAGCGCTCGTCCTCACAGGCAAGCGATGTTGCGCCGAATGCCGTGGCTGTCTGATCGCAAGCCTTGGCCGGCTCGGCTTGCGCGAAAGTGGCGTAGAGCCATTGCATCACGCCTGACTTCGGCGCTGCATCGGCAAGCGCTTTTTCTTTAGGTCTGATCGCGCTCGCCGCCAGGTTGGCATCCGTCGCTGATTGATCGTGTACGGCCGGGAGATTGCCGCGGCGAACACCTGTCTTTAGGTAGAAGGCATTGCCGCCCGCCACTGCGACGTAGCGCACTTGATATGGGATGGCGAGCCCGGCGACATGGAAGTGCATGGCGTTGCCAATCGGCTTGTAGCGTTCGCCCGCGAAAATGGCGTCGGCGGCGCGTTCGACCGGAGGCAGTTCCCTCTCGTTCAAGGGCCGCGTTAGCACGCCAGCGGCGAACTGCCCGGGCTGCCCGACCACGCCGCAGATCGTATTCGGATAGAGCGGCGAGGCCACACGATTCATGACCACCGTGCCGACAGCCATCAGCCCATCGCGGCTCGAGCGGTTCGATTCGAAATACATGGCGCGGATGAGACAGGTCCGCTCGTCGGATGCGGCGGCCGTCTGCGCGATCCCGCCTTGTCCGCCCGGCGGCTGCCCGGTGCAACCTTGCAGACAGGCCGTGCCCAGCGCGGCGAGAAGCGCCGTCAGGTGAGCTGTCCCCGTATTTCTCCTCATGCCCTGTCCGGCGAGAAGAAGCCCCTTAGAAGGGAACGAAGTTAAGCACCATTGCTTGTCCTGTCATGCGTAAGTTCCTGACCTTCCGCCACATTTCCGTCTAAGCTTTCTGCATGGCCAAACGCAGCGCCGGGCTTCTGATGTATCGCGGCTCGGGACCGAGGCTCGAGCTCTTGCTCGTGCATCCGGGTGGCCCGTTCTGGGCTAGGAAAGATCAAGGCGCCTGGTCGATCCCCAAGGGCGAATACGAGCAAGGCGAAGATTCGCTTAGCGTCGCTAAGCGCGAGTTCGAGGAGGAACTCGGCAGTCCGCCGCCGCCGGGCAAGTTTCTCGAACTTGGCGAGATCGTGCAGCCAAGCCGCAAAGTGATCACCGCGTTTGCCGTCGAAGGCGATTTCGAGCCGACGAGGCTCACCTCGATCCATTTCGAGATGGAATGGCCGCCTAAGAGCGGTCGGAAACAATCCTTTCCTGAGGTCGACCGCGCAGCGTGGTGCACGCCGGCCGAAGCACGCGAGAAAATTCAGCCGGGGCAGGCTCCGTTCATCGATCGGCTGCTCGAGCAGCTGCAGTCCCGGAGAGCGGCGGCGCGCTAGGGTTGCGGAGCAAGGGGCTTTGCATTTCGCTCTAGCTGAGGCACCATGAGCAAAGATTTCGGTCAGAGGGAAATCCGCTCAAGCTCCCAAGACTGCCCGCCACAATCTTCCAGCTCATTCCCATTTTCGTGCCATCGAATCATGCCCTTCATATGTCTTGCGAGAATGATTGGCAGAGGACGAGGCGTGAGCCGCGCAATGACAACTCCCAAGACTAAGCTGCATCGCAACAGGAGCTTTGTCGCCATCGTGACGTTATTCGCATCCTTGGCTGCTCAGCTCACGCTGGTGCCGCAAACTGCGAGCGCTCTCGATCCGCTCAATCCGTTCAACACCTTCACCGATAGCGGTCCGGTCACGCCCGAGGAGCGGGAACAGCGCGAACAGCTGCGCGCCGATCTCTACGATCGCTTGAGCCCCGCCTACCGTATCGACATGCCGTTCGTGAGCGACGCCTCCATCGCCGCGCTTCAACAGGCGATCGAACGCTACCGCCAACTAGTCGCAGCCGGAGGCTGGCCGGTGACAGCGGACAAGGTCACGCTCAGACCTGGCGACACCAGCTCTGAGATCGCCGCGATCAGGCGTCACCTGATCATCGAAGGCGACATCACCGGTGGCTCCGAGAACAATCCGACCTTCAACCACGAATTTCTCGAGGGACTTGCGCGCTTCCAGATCAGGAACGGCCTGCGCGTCTCCGGCTTCGTCGATTCGCGCACGCTTGCCGCGCTCAACGTGACCGCGCCAGAGCGCCTCAAGCAGCTCGAGAGCAATCTCGCGCGCATTCAGGGAATGACCGGCATCAACAAGGCGCCGCGCTACGTGCTCGTCAATGTTCCTGCCTTCGTCGCGCAGGCGGTGCAGAACGGCAGTCTCGAACTGGAAAGCAACGTGGTCGCCGGCAAGCCCGCGCGCGCGACCCCGCAAGTCTCAGCCAAGATCGTCGAGGTCAATTTCTACCCGACCTGGACCGTGCCAGAGATCGTCGCCCAGCAGGATCTCATTCCCAAGATCAGGAAGGACCCGAGCTATTTCAGCGAAGAGCACTTCTCGGTGATGACCGACTGGAAGTCGCCCCCGCTCGATCCTGCCACGGTCGATTGGAACTCACCGCAAGTGGTGAGCTACAAGTTCCGCCAAGACCCTGGTCCATTTAACGCGCTCGGCCTCGTGCGCATCAACATGCCGAACAAGTACAACGTTTATATGCATGACACGCCGCTCAAGCAGCTGTTCAGCCAAAGCGCGCGCGCCTTCTCATCTGGCTGCGTGCGCGTCGAGAAGGTGGTCGAT
>DATFVO010000135.1:0-6094 GCA_035260265.1 Methyloceanibacter sp. | reverse complement strand
GATCGGCATACCGGTCTCCTCGGCATGGTCGCGGTAATTGAGCCCGATCCCGAGGAATTTCGGGACGATACCCATTGGCGCCCCAATGCGTGGGCTTCCCTCGACGAGTGGAAGCGCGCCCAAATCGAGCGCCTTGATCCGGGAAAGGCTTTCCGGACCGAGCGCCGCGTCTGCGAAGTCCTCGATGACGTGCGACAGGTCGCGAATTTGACCGCTGTGATCGAGAATTCCCGGCTTTTCGCGGCCTAGTTCGCCAAAACGCAGAAGCTTCATCAATCTTCCCCCAATCCCGTTTTTATGCATGATGCACGCGGGCGTGGGAGGCGGCAACGGTCCGTCTTACACTTGGCTCGATGCCAAGTCGCAGTCTTCAGCAATTGAGAGATAGACTCATGGCACCTCGAATGCTTCCGAATCGGATTGGCAAAGTTGCGCCGGTTCTGACGCTCCTGCTCGTGGCGCTTCTATCTGTGCCGAGCGACGCGGCGACCAAGAAAGCAGCGCCCAAGGGGACTGGGAACCCCTTCGACCGCTTGAGCTAGAGGCATTTTCAGTGGCGTTTGCAACGACTTCGGCTGAGGCCGCCACTTAAGAACAGGCTGATGGAATCACTCCATCGGCCTTTTCTTTTGCCTTTATGACGGCAGGGCAGAGGCGTTGCCGAACTGCAACAAAGCTCCATAAATTTTCTGCCGGTCGCGGGCGTTCGATCCTCCATGTGATTGCTCACTGCACCGCGCCCGCCAGCTCAGAAATCGTATGCAGAATTCACATAAGCAATTGATTAATAATAAGAAAACTAGGGAAGGCAGGTGCGACAGAAAGGCCAAATTGGCATTTGGGCAACACCCTTCGGGCGATTTTATTCTTCGGCATTGCACAATGTTGAAGCTTGTGGCGGGGCTAGGCTAGCCTTTCGGCATCAATCGGGGGACGGGGCTGGGGGGCCTTAGTTACCCACACCGCGCGAAGAGCTAGAGGGACCTGAAGCACAAGCGAAAGACACGGCTCAGGAAACACAATGGGGGGGCGAGCCAAGCCCGCTGTTAAGGCCATGCCTTTAGAGCTCGGCTCGTTTCGCAGGGAAGACCGGCCCGGCGCCGTCCGGGCCGGTTCTTTTATTTCCGTTCAGAGCCCTAGCCTCGCGAGTGTCTGGTCGACTCGAGCAAGGTAGCCGGAGCCGAACAGCCTGACATGGACGAGGGTCGGATAGAGGTTATAGAGGCTTGAGCGCAGCTCGTGGAAACCTGGCTCGAGCGGCGCCAGCGCTTCGTAAGCCTCGAAGAAGGCTTGGCCGAACGTCCCGAACATTGTGGTGAAGGCAAGCTCGACCTCGGGATGCCCGCAATAGATGGCGGGATCGACAAATGCAGCAATGCGGCACCCGCGCACGAGCACATTCCCAGTCCATAGATCGCCATGCAGCAGGCTCGGGAAGGCTGGCTCGATAAGGTAGTCCTCGATCCGCTCTGCCAGGCGTTCGATGCGCGCATAGAGCGGGGAAGGTAGGCTCCCTTCGGCGCGCGCCTTCTCTGCCATGAACAGCAGGCGGTGGTCGCGAAAGAAGGGCACCCAGCGCGAAGACTTTGGGTTGGGTTGGTGAAGCGGCCCGATCAGCGTGTCGCGCGCGTAGCCGAACCGCTCACGCGGCGTCGCGTGGAGCTTCGCGATCAACTCCGCGGCGTGACGCTCGACGCTTGCGCTGATTCGGCCGCTGTCATTCTCGATGAAGTCCATCACAAGCAGATCGGCGTCGGCATAATGCACATGCGGGACTGGGAGCTCGGACTGGCGCACCAGCTCGTTGAGCATGTAGGCCTCAAGGTCGAGGCCGGCACGCTCTGTGCCTCCCGTCTTCCGCGCCTTGACAGCGAGATGCCTGCCGTCGGCGATCCTGACTTCGAGCCCGATGAGTCCGAATCCGACGCCGAGAGGGCTGGTCTCGACGATGCGCGAGCCGAGCACCTGCTCGGTCCGCGTTCTGAGCTCGCTGTCGCTCATCGTGCCGTTACCCGGAGGCCGCTGATGTCACAAGCCTGATACAAAATCACTTTAAGTCCCGGCACATCGTGTTGAAAACGCGAGACGAACACGTGCAGCATGACCCGGGGGTGAGGCGTTATCGCGCACTGTTCATCTCGGATCTGCATTTAGGCACCAAGGCCTGTCAGGCCGACGCTTTCCTCGATTTCCTTCGCTGCCACGATGCCGACCGCATCTATCTTATCGGCGACATCGTCGACTTCTGGCGCGTCAGGCGCGGCATCTACTGGCCGCAAGCCCATAACGACGTGCTGCAGAAGCTTTTGCGCAAGGCGCGCAAAGGCACTGAGCTCGTGCTCATTCCCGGCAATCATGACGAGGCTTTGCGTGACTATTGCGGGGTGAAGTTCGGCGGCATCGCGATCGAGCGCAACACCATCCATATCGGCGCCGACGGCCGGCGCTATCTCGTTATGCATGGCGACGAATTCGACGTCGTGGTCCGCTACGCCAAATGGCTAGCCCTGCTCGGCGACTGGAGCTACGAGCTCGCGCTGTGGGCTAACACGCATTTCAACGTGCTGCGCCGCTGGTTCGGCATGCCCTATTGGTCGCTCTCGGCATATCTCAAGCACAGAGTGAAGCGCGCCGTGAACTATATCGGCGAGTTCGAGCTGGCGCTCTCGCAGGAAGCGCGCCGCCACGGCGCGCAAGGGGTGATCTGCGGACACATCCACCACGCCGCCATGCGTCAGGTCGGCGACGTCATCTACATCAATACCGGCGACTGGGTCGAAAGCTGCACCGCCGTGGCCGAGACCGAGGAGGGAATTTTCGAGATCATCCGCTGGACGCACCCGCCGGAAGGCATGAGTAAGCCGGAAACCCTTGTCGAGGAGCTCGAGGCTGCTGCCTGATGCGGGTGCTGGTCGCGACCGATGCGTGGCATCCCCAGGTCAATGGGGTGGTGCGCACCTATGAGCGGCTCGCTCAGGAGGCGCCTGAGCTCGGCTTTCACGTTAGCTTCCTTGCCCCGCCCCTGTTCAGCACGCTGCCCTGCCCAACCTACCCGGAGATCAGATTGGCGCTCGCAAGTCCGCGCGCGATCGCGCGCCACATCGAGGTGCTGCGCCCTGACTTCATCCACATCGCTACGGAGGGACCGATCGGATTCATGACGAGGCGCTACTGCCGCAAGACCAAGCACCCTTTCACCACGAGCTATCACACGCGATTTCCCGAATACATCTCCGCGCGCCTGCCGGTGCCCGAGGACTGGTGCTATGCGCTGCAGCGGCGGTTTCACAATGGCGCCGCCGGCACTTTTGTCGCCACGCAATCGATGACGGCCGAGCTAAAGGCGCGCGGCTTCGAACGCCTGATGCCGTGGTCGCGCGGCGTCGATATCGATCTATTCCGGCCGAGGCCGGTGCGCCTCTATGGGCCGAAGCCCGTCTTTCTCTATGTCGGCCGCATCGCTGTGGAGAAAAACATCAAGGCCTTTCTCGACCTCGATCTTCCCGGGCGCAAAGTGCTGGTTGGGGGTGGGCCGCAAACCGTCGAGCTTGCTGGGGCTTATCCCAACGCCCTGTTCACCGGCCCCAAGCACGGCGAAGAGCTTGCGCAGGCTTACGCCTCTGCTGACGTCTTCGTGTTCCCGAGCCTCACCGACACATTCGGCCTCGTTCTGCTAGAGGCTCTCGCCTCCGGCGTTCCGGTCGCCGCTTATCCTGCAAGCGGACCGAAAGACGTCGTGACCGATCCGCGCGTTGGCGTACTGAGCTTCGACTTGCGGGAAGCGTCTTTGCGCGCCCTTGAGCTTGATAGTGAGGCGGCACGGGAGCATGCGCTCCTCTATAGCTGGGAAAATTCGGCGCGGCAGTTCATTGAGAACGTGCTCGTTGCCCACAATGTGGGGTTGCCTGAAAGGCAGGCGCGATTTCGCCGCTGGCGACAGAAACGCACCGAGCAAATGAAGCAGCGGAGAGAGCGGAGGAGGCAAAAGAAAACGACCCGGTTGGGGGGGAACCGGGCCGTTTCACTCTCATGCGTCAGTTTGGGGGACGCTTTGGGGGAACTCGCGTCTCCCCTGAAGTGGTTAAGCAGCTACTACCTTTCAAGGGGCCGACTAAAAAACTTCGCAGTCCCGTATTAATAGGCTAATTTTGCTTCATAATAATTCTGGTGAGAGGCGGGGCTTCACGCTTGGCAGCGCCCAAATCAGTCTCCCGCGACGTTTTCGTTTGAAGGCTGGCGGGGTCCTTCAGCATCGTCCGTTTTTGCCTCGATCTCCCCGGCCTTCCAGATCTCGATCAAGACGTTGATGCGCTGCAAGATCGAGTCAAGCGTCGCGTTCACGCTGCCCAAGGCCGTCTCACCGCTCTCATTGACCGCGCAGCGCGTGCGGACAATCGCCTCGCTGATCTCGGCGAGTTCCACGAAGATTGCATGCAGCGCGTTCTCGCTCTGCTCTCCTAGTACCGCGGTTTCGAGCTTGCTCATCGCTCCGAGCAGCATGCCGGTTTCGGCCCTGCGGTTGCGTCGGGCATATTCAGAGAGGAACCAGCGGCCGCGCGGCGTTGCGCTTAGCACGGCTTCAAGCGCCGCGTAGTCTTCCAGCGCCGATCCGCGTGGCCCCTTAGATTGCGACGCAGTTGCGTCGTCCGGGACACGTTCCCCCATAGCCGCAATTTTACCGCGATTCGGGGTGAGGGCGGCAGTGTCAAGCTGAAGTAATAGGCACTTGTCACAATCTGTGGCCGAAAAAGTTGAAGTCCGCGCCACCTCTCTGCCACGCGCCTGGCGGCTCGGCTTCTTGTATGCCGCCGTGTTCCTGGTCGGAGGCTGCTATCTACCTTATCTGCCGGTCTGGCTCCATTGGCGCGAGCTCACCGCCGATCAGATCGCGGTGCTGCTCGCCACGCCGCCGTTCGCCCGCATCGTGTTACGCCGGCTATCAGCTTCGCCGCCGACCGGGCAGGAGGCCGCCGGCCGATCCTGATCGTGCTCGCTTGGGCTCTCTCGGCTCCTTCTTGCTGCTTTGGGCGGCCCAAGGGTTCTGGCAGATGCTGCTCGCGAGCCTGCTGCTTGCCGCGAGCTGGACGACGATCTTGCCGCTGGTCGAGACGGTGGCGGTAAGCGGCATCAGGCGAGGCGCCCTAGACTACGGCAAAGTGCGGCTGTGGGGCTCGTTGAGCCTCGGCTCTGGTCTCGTCATCGGCAGGTTCGGCTCTCAGACCGCCCTTCCGCTCCTCGTCGGTGGCGCCGCGCTCATGGTCGTCGGCGCCCATCTCGTGCCACACACGCTGGCCGGAGCGTCGCATGTCCCTCCGCCCCTGCGGCGCTTGAGCCTTTCCGCAATTCATTTCCTGACCCACGCAGTGTCCGGCCTCGGCACAGGGACGATCGCCTCAGGGCCGCTCTACCCCATATTCACGGGCGAGGCCTACGTCGCGATGGCGCTGCTCGCGCTCTTGGGAGCTGGCAGCGCTTTTCTGCTGATGCGCCGCTGGCACGGTGGCCTCGTGGTGGCGGGGCATCACCCCCACAGGCCGGACGTCGGGGGAGCAATTATTCCGCCGTCATAAGCGAGACCTGGAACGCGGTCGCGGGCGAGCAGCAAAGGACCGTCGAGATCGACGAAATCGGCGTCCTGCGCGAGCAGCAGGGCAGGGGCCATCGCCAGCGAGGTCGCGACCATGCTTCCCACCATGACCTTCAGCCAAAGTGCGCGGGCGCGCGCTGCGACGACAAGCGCCTCGGTCAGCCCGCCAGTCTTGTCGAGCTTGATGTTCACCGCGTCGAAGCGCCCCACGAGCAAATCGAGCGAGGCCCTATCGTGCACTGACTCATCGGCACAGACCGGGACCAGTCTCTCGACATGCGCAAGGATCTCATCGTTGCCGGCAGGGAGGGGCTGCTCGACCAGCTCGACGCCTACCGCTGCTGCTACGGCAAGAAGCGATTCCACTTCATGCGGTTGCCAGGCCTCGTTGGCATCGGCGATGAGGCGCGCGTGAGGAACGGCGTCGCGCACCGCCACAAGTCGCGCCTCATCGCCGTCGCCGCCAAGCTTGAGCTTGAGCAGGGGGTAGCCGCTCGCCTCTCGTGC
>DATFVO010000134.1:0-10563 GCA_035260265.1 Methyloceanibacter sp. | reverse complement strand
ACGAAATAGGCGAGCCCTTCCTTGCCTTGATCGTCCTGGCTCGCGCCGCCGCGGAAGGCGAAGCGGATGGCGATCAGCGGATTGGTGTGGCCCTCGACAAGCCAAGCCTCGATGCCACCGGGGCTTACGACGCGTTCGATTTTCATGCCGTCACCCTCAGCAGCTTGAGCTGTGGAGAAAACGAGCGCTGCGGCTGCCAAAATCGAGCCTTGCCGCAGCAGAAAGGGCGGAAGCCGGAAGCGCATCGCCATGCTCGGCTACGACTTGCCTTTGCTTGGCGCCTGAGCCGGCTTTTCACCAGCACTGCTCGTGTTTTCAGGAGCGGGCAGCAGATAGCCGGTGACGGAATTCTTGTCGACGAGATATTTCTGCGCCACGGCCTTCACGTCATCCACGGTCACCTTCTTCAGCCGCTCGGGCCACGCCTCCACGTCCTCGGTGGTCATGCCTGTCGCGAGCCGCCAGCCATAATGACGCGCCATGCGCGACTGGCTATCCGAGGTGTAGACGAACTCGGCGATGTATGAGGCGCGGGCGCGGTCGAGCTCGGCCTGGGTGACACCATTCTCGCGCAAGTCGGCGATCACGCCGTCGATCGCCTTCTCCAGTTCCCCTGCCGAGACCTTTTCTGCGGCAATGGCATAGAAACCAAGCCTCCCCGAATCGAGGCCTGAATCCGAATACCAGCCGCCGGCGCTGGCCGCCTTCTTCTCTTCGATCACGAGCTTCTTATAGAGCTTGCTGACCGAGCCTGAGGCAGCAATGCGCATCAGGAGATCGAGCGCCTCGGCTTCGCCTGGCTTGGCCGAGGCATAACTTGGCGAGAGATAGAAGCGCTGCACAGTCGTGCGGCCTGCGCGCGGGTCAGCAAGCGTCACCTTAATCGGCGTGTAGTGCTCTGGCTCTTGCGGGCGATGGCGGCCGTTGAGCGAATGATTGGGGTTGAGCGTGCCGAAATTCTCCTCGGCAAGCTTCTTGACCTCGTCCGGCTCGACATCGCCAGCCACGATGAGGATGGCGTTATTCGGCGCATAGAAGCGCTTGTAGTAGGAGAGCGCGTCCTCGCGATTGAGCGCGGCGATCTCATGACTCCAGCCGATGATTGGAATTCCGTAAGGGTGGTTTTCGTAGAGCGCTGCCATCATCTGCTCTTGCAGAATCGAGCCAGGGTCGTTGTCGACGCGCGAGCGGCGCTCCTCGAGAATTACGTCGCGCTCGGTCTTCACGTCCTCCTCGGTGAGGCGCAGATTCGCCATGCGGTCGGCCTCCATCGCCATCACCAGCGGAAGGCGGTCCTTGGCCACGCGCTGGAAATAGGCGGTGACGTCGTGATTGGTGAAGGCGTTATCCTCACCGCCGTTCTTGGCGACGATCTTGGAGAAGGCGCCGGTCGGGATCTTGTCGGTGCCCTTGAACATCAGATGCTCCAGGAAGTGCGCGATGCCAGACGAGCCCGGCGGCTCGTCGGCGGCGCCGACCTTGTACCAGACCATCTGGGTGACGACCGGCGCGCGGTGATCGGGAATGACCACGACGGTGAGCCCGTTGGCGAGCTTGAACTCGCTGACGCGCTCTGAGGCATAGGCCTCTCCGACGGCAGCAGCGACCGCAACCGAGGCGAGGCTAGCGCAGGCAAGCACGAGGCCCGCTCTAGGATCGAGCGAGGCCATAAGTTGATCGAGCATCCACATCACCATAGAGCGGGACCGGGAGTGCGGCAGCAAGCCTAACCGGGCAAGACCGTGTCAAGGCCGGCGCGGAGATCCATGGTCTCCCATTTCAGGCTTCGGTCCGGCATTTTCAAGCGAAATGTCCCGAACCGGGGCGCGTGCTTATCGTTCAGTATTTTGAGGCATCACCGCCAGTTGAGACGCCCTTATAGCTGTCGGGTGCGTCGGGATGGAACGGATCCTCTGCCGGCGGCGTGATCTCTTCCGGAACGCGCGGCGGGAGCGGCTTCGTATTTGCGGCAGTCGCGGTGTTGTCCTCAGGCCTCTTGTCTGACGGGTCGGGCTCGGGAACATCGGCGACCGGCGCCTCCCCATCGGTGTTGCGGGCGAACAGCTTGTCGAGAAGCGTGGGCTTGCCGGCATAAGGATTGGTCGGATCGCTTGCGGCCTCTTGCTTCGCCTGCTCGGCCTTCTTCGCCGCGGCGATGTTCTTTGTCGTCACTTCCGGATTGGTCGGCCAGTCGGCGCGCGCGGTAGCCACGGCCACGCCTGATCCAGGCGCAGGCAGAGTCTTGGTATTCGGCGGAAGCAGCAGCGGCGGGCGCTCAGTCATGTGCACGTCGGGCCGCGTGCGGTCGCCGGAGATGCCCATGTAGTCGAACACTTTGCCCTGGAACTCGATGCCGCCGCAGCCGCCAAGCGCAAGTGTGGCAGCAAGCGCTGCGGCAAGGCGCAAGGCGCGGTCAGAGCGGGTTCTGGATTTGACGCGCCCCAATGTTCCCCTCATATCCAGAAAGCACCGGATTTTCTTACATTTTAGAAGGGTTTCCGGCCTTTTTGTGACCCCTGAATAGAGACTCATACAGAAGTCCCAACACCCCGGCAACAATAGCAGTATCGGCGATATTGAAGACGTACCACTCGAAGCCGAAGGCGTGGAACGAGAAGAAATCGGCCACCGCACCATAGGCGATACGGTCGATGGCGTTGCCGATCGCGCCCCCAATGATCAGCCCAATGGATGCCGCGGCAAGCTGGGAGGTCTGGCGGGCGAGCCACACGGCAAGACCAAGGCTCGCAACAATGGCGAACAGGACCAGGGCTAAGCGGCCAAGCGCGTCTTGCTGTGGCAAGAGCCCGTAGCTGATGCCCTGGTTCCAGACAAGCACGAGGTCGAAAAACGGGGCGATCGCGACCGGGCTCTTGGCACCGATGTCGAACACGTAAAGCATCCATGCCTTGTGCAACTGATCGGCGACGATGGTCAGCGCGGCCACGCCGAGCCCAAGCGACGACAGAGGGCCCCACAGCAGATTCCGGCTGCCGGCCATGTTCTACTCGGCAGCCTCGGCGCGGCGCGCATCGAACTGGCGCACGGCCTCGGCGTCGCGTGGGGAAAGCTCCGGAAACTCGGGGTCAGAGCCGACCTCAGGCAGGATCTTCCAGGAGCGCGCGCATTTCATCCCCTTGGCACGCTCGAACACGACTGCGACGCCCCGCACGTCCGGAAGGCGGAAGGCATCATCGGGCCCCTCGCCGATCAGACGCTTCGCCCCGCTGGTAATGGCGATTTCGGCAAGGTCGACGCCATGCAGCGCCGCGCGCAGTTCCTTGTCAGCTACATAGATCTTGGGGGCAGCTTCGAGGCTAGAGCCGATACGGCCCTCTTTGCGCTCGATCTCGAGCGCCCCGGTCACCACGCGGCGCACCTGCCGCACCTTGTGCCATTTCTCGGCGAGCTTCTCGTTACGCCACTGCCGAGGGATCTCAGGGAACTGACGGAGATGCACCGAGCCGGTGTCGCCGGGAAAGCGATTGATCCAAGCCTCCTCCATGGTGAAGGCAAGCATGGGGGCAAGCCAGGCGGTAAGTGCCGAAAAGATTTGGTCGAGCACGGTGAGCGCGGCGCGGCGCGGCACGCTGTCATAGGGATCGCAATAGAGCGCGTCCTTGCGGATGTCGAAGTAGAAGGCCGAGAGGTCGTTAACGGCGAAATTGAGCAGTGCATGGAAGACGCGCTTGAAGTCGAATTCGTCGTAGCCAGAGCGCACCGCCTCATCGAGCTCGGCGAGGCGGGAAAGCATATAACGCTCGAGCCCAGGCATCTCGGCGTAAGGGACCGAGAGGCTTGGATGATGATGGGCGAGATTGCCGAGCAGGAACCGGAGCGTGTTCCTAAGCTTGCGATAGGACTCCACATTCGCCTTGATGATCTCCGGTCCGATGCGAAGGTCTTCGGCGTAGTCGGAGCTCATCGCCCACAGCCGCAAAATTTCAGCGCCTGACTGGCGGATCACGTCTTGCGGCGCCACCACGTTGCCGAGCGACTTCGACATTTTGCGGCCGTCTTCGCCGACCACGAAGCCATGGGTCACCACCGCGTCGTAAGGCGCGCGGCCGCGCGTGCCGCAAGCCTCCAGCAGCGAGGACTGGAACCAGCCGCGATGCTGGTCGGAGCCTTCGAGATAGAGGTCGGCAGGCCATTTAAGGTCAGTGCGCTTCTCGAGAACGAAAGCATGGGTCGAGCCCGAGTCGAACCACACGTCGAGGATATCGTCGACTTTCTGCCAGTCGGCTGGATTGTCCACGAAGCCTTCGAGGAAGCGCTCGCGCGCTCCCACTTTGAACCAAGCATCGGCGCCTTCTTGGCTGAACGCTTCGACGATTCTTTCGATCAGCTCGCCGGAACGGTTGAACTCGCGGCGCGGGATGATCTCGCCGGTCTCCTTATGCACGAATACGGTGATGGGCACGCCCCATGCGCGCTGGCGCGATACGACCCAGTCGGGCCGCATTTCGATCATGCCCTTGATGCGGTTCTCGCCTTGTGGCGGCACCCATCGCGTGTCGGTGATCGCCTTTAGCGCGCGGGCGCGCAACGTGCCGCGCGCTTCGATGGCTTTGTCCATGGCGATGAACCATTGCGGCGTGGCGCGGAAGATCACCGGTTTCTTCGACCGCCAGGAATGCGGATAGTCGTGCTTATGGCGGGCGCGCGCGATCAGCGCGCCGGCTTGGACGAGCTCGGCGATCACGGCGTGATTTGCGTCGCCGAATTTGCCCTTGTCGTCGATCACGCGGCTCCCTTCGAAGCCGGCGGCCTCCTTGGTGAAGAAGCCTGCCCCGTCCACGGTGAAGGGGATCTTGGTGTCAATGCCACGTGCTTCCAGCGCCGCGCGGTTTTCCTCCCAGATCTCGAAATCCTCTGTGCCGTGACCCGGGGCCGTGTGCACGAAACCCGTACCCGCATCCTCGGTGACGTGCTCGCCAGCAAGCAGCGGCACGTCGAAATCGTAGCCTCTGCCGCGCAGCGGATGGGCCAAAGTAATGCCGTCGAGGACGGACCAAGGAACGTGGCCAAGCCGTTTCCAGCCTTCCACACGCGCCGACTTGAACACCTCATCAGCAAGCTTATCGGCAAGGATCAGCCTGTCACCGGTTTTGGCCCAATTCTCCTCTGGCGCACGCATCACCTGGTAGAGCCCATAATCGATGGTTCGCGAGAAGGCGACCGCGCGATTGCCGGGAATGGTCCACGGCGTCGTCGTCCAGATCACTATGGAGGCGTGGGTCAGCGCCGCAGGAATCAGGACCTCGTCATCGTCGGGGCCAATGTCGTGAGAGGTGCCTGAATAGCTCTCGACCGGAAACTTCACCCAGATCGCTGGGCTTTCGATTTCGGCATATTCGACCTCGGCCTCGGCAAGAGCGGTCTGTTCGATCACCGACCACATCACCGGCTTCGAGCCGCGGTAGAGCAGCCCGTTCATGGCGAACTTCATGAGCTCTTGGGCGATGATCGCCTCGGCATCGAAGCTCATGGTGGTATAGGGGTGATCCCAATCGCCCTCGACGCCGAGGCGCTTGAACTCCTCGCGCTGCACGTTGAGCCAATGCTCGGCGTAGGCGCGGCACTCGGCGCGGAAGGCGATCATCGCGGCGGAGTCCGAGAGGTCGGGCTTAGCCTTGCCCTTGGCGCGGTAATTCTCCTCCTCGACCTTCCACTCGATGGGAAGGCCATGACAGTCCCAGCCGGGCACGTAGTTCGCATCCTTGCCCATCATCGCCTGGCTTCGGTTGATTAAGTCCTTGAGGATCTTGTTGAGCCCGGTGCCGATATGGATGTTGCCATTGGCGTAGGGTGGACCGTCATGGAGGATAAATTTCGGGCGGCCCATGGCCTCCTCGCGAAGCCGGTCGTAGAGCCGAATCTCGTGCCACCGCTTTAGGAGCTCAGGCTCGCGCTCAGGCAGTCCGGCCTTCATCGGAAAGTCGGTCTTGGGCAGGAACAGCGTCGCGCTCCAATCGCGGCCGGTTTGCACTTCGAGCGCTTGCGCTTCAAGACGGTTCATTAGCGACTGGGGCCGCTGCGTTTCAAGCGGCCTTGCCGATGGGCGCAAAGCTCTGGGTTTGACCTTCGCTTTGGTTTTCGCCAGGGCACGACGTTTCGCGGTGCGAGCACGCGCCGCTTTCGGCTTGGCCTTTGATGCTGAGCGCGACTTCGGCGCCGCCTTCGGCTTCGGCTTCGGGGCGGCTTTGACTCTGAGCTTGGCGCCACGAGTTTTAGGCTTTGCAGTGGCCTCGGCCGTTTTCCTCTTTGGCGCGAGGCCTTTACGGGCTCTCTTGAGAGCCCGCGCCGATTTGGCGGCTGCCCTGCCGCTCTTGGATTGTCTTGCCATAGATTTGCTTTCCGCCGCTTGCCGGCCACTCGTCCCCGTGGGCGTTCTAGCAACCGAGCCTCGTACATTCCAGTGTGTGTTCCTCGTGGAATGGCCCTGGCCTAGTCGCCGTGGTCGGGGCTAACTGCTAAAATGCTCGACAACGTTCAGGCATAAAAAGGGGAAGCGGGCATGGTGCGGTCTCTCTATCTTGCATTGATACTTTTGCTGTTTACCTCAGCTGCAGGTTTGACTCAGCCAGCCTCGCCCGACCCGTCGATTGCCGCAATCGATAGCGCGAGAGCTGCGACTATTGCGGCGCTAAAAGGCGCCCCTCTCGGCTTCCGGCGCATCTTGTTCGTTACCGAGGCGCCCGGTGGGTTCGCCATTTACGATCCGCGCCCCAACGACGTGTTCAAGCCTGGAGAGCCGCTTATCGTCTATACCGAGCCGGTTGGCATCACCTGGCAGCAGGACGGCGACAAGGTCTCGTCAAAGCTCGTGGTCGATTTCCAAGTGAGATCGCCAGACGGGCAGGTGCTCGGGGGTCAGAACGGCTTCGGCGAGTTCGCGCTTACCGCGCGCGAGCCGCCCATCGACTACATGGCGCACGTGACGATCAATCTGACCGGGGCTCCGGCCGGCGCCTATGTCCTCGGCCTCACTGTGCACGACACAAATAGCGGCAAGGCGGCGAGCGCAGACCTGCCGTTCGAGATCAAATAGTTTCGGTTGTGCGCGCAAGCGCCCTGCCGAGAGGAAAGCGACGCATCGGATCATCGGCATCGATGCTCTTCAGCACCCTGCGCGCCTGCTCGGTATCCATTCGCATTTGCTCGGCCAGCGCCTGCGGCGTGGCGAAGGTCTGATCCGGACGGAGGAAGGCAATGAATTCCGCCTCGACCTCCTTGGCATAGAGGTCGCCGGCAAAATCGAGGAGATAGGCCTCGAGCACAGGCTGCTCTTCGCCGAAGGTCGGACGCACGCCCACATAACCCGCGGCTTGGGAGCGGCCGCCGTCATGGTGGACACGCATGGCATAAATGCCGTGGCGCACGTCCTGGCCGGGGGTTAGCGGAAAGTTGAGCGTTGGAAAGCCGAGACCTTTGCCGCGGCCCGCGCCTGGGATGACGCGTCCGCATGCGCGCCACCAATAGCCAAGCTTGTCTGCGGCCTCCCGCACCTCTCCTTTGCGTAGATGCTCGCGAATGCTGCTCGAGGAGAAGACGCTGTCCCTAGCACCTACCGGCGAAACCACATCGACGCCGAAGCCGAGCGTGCGGCCGAGCGCTGCGAGTTCCTCTGTCGTGCCGGTGCGGCCTTTGCCATAGGAGAAGTCGTGCCCCACGACTACGTGGCTTGCTCCGAGCCCTGCCGCGATAACGTCGGTGGTAAAGGCTTCAGCGCTCAATGAGGCGAGCGCCTGATCGAAGGGGATAACAAAGGTCTGATCGAGGCCGAGAGCCTCAAGAAGCTCGAGCTTCAGGGGAAGCGGCGTCAGATAGAAGAGAGACTGGCCGGGCACGAAGAACTCGCGCGGATGCGGATCGAACACGACGGCGCCTGAGCGGCGTCCTTCCCTCTTAGCAATGCGGATCGCTTCGCCGAGCACCGCCTGATGGCCGCGATGGACACCGTCGAAATTGCCGATGGCGAGCGCCGCGCCTCGTAGCGTATGCGGCACGTCCCGCCAGAATCGGACAATGTCCATGGTCCATCCTTCGATCTCGGCCTATTGGCTCGGCGCGCGGCGGTCGACCATCATCACCGCTTCACCCTCGAGCACGGTTTTCCCGTTTACGGCACAGTCGCAAGCAAGCGTAGCGCGCGCCTTCTCCGTATCAAGCCCAGTGATCTTGAGCGTGGCCACCACCTCATCGCCAATATAGACCGGCGCCCTAAATTTCATGCTTTGCGAAAGATAGATGCAGCCTGGACCGGGCAGCTTGGTCCCAAGCACTGTGGAGAACAGGCTTCCCGTGAGAAAACCGTGGGCGATCCGCTTCTTGAAGATGGTGTGGGCAGCGAAATCGTCGCTCAGATGAACCGGGTTGACGTCGCCTGAGAGGTCGGCGAAAGCCAGAACATCCTCGTTGGTGATCTTCTTGGAGACGCTCGCCTCCATGCCGACGGAGAGATCCTCGAAATAGTAGCCGTGGCCTAGGCCGCTGGCGCCGTTCCCGTTCTTTGTCATGTGATTTTCCCTGCTGGCTTGCTTGTTCCTGGGCAAAAATAGCCAAGCGTTTGCTGCACCGCAATATCGCCACCGAGGCGATGGTTCCCTGTCACCACGCGAGCGCGCGCATGGCCCCAAGCGGCCGACGCTTGGCGTCGGCGAACAACTCGGCGAGATGCCGCTCATCGAGCGTCTCAGGCCCCGCTTCGCCGCCACTGTTTGCCGGCACGTGCAGCCCGCTCGCAACGAACACAGAGTCAATCCCAAATCTGCCCGCGCCAGCGATATCGGTATTGACCCCGTCGCCGATGGCAAGGACTTCGGCTTTGGTCACGCTCCGCCCAGCGAGGTCTGAGATCGTCTTGAGCGCAAGCTCATAGATCGGCGGGTGCGGCTTGCCGGCATAGAGCACGCTGCCGCCAAGCTTCTCGTAGATCGCGGCGAGCGCACCGGCGCAATAGACGAGCTTGTCGCCCCGCTCGACGAGATGGTCTGGATTGGCGCAGATCATCGGGAGCTTGCGCAACGCAAGCTTCTGTAGCAGCTCGACATAGTCCTGAGGCGTTTCGGTCTCGTCATCGAACAGGCCGGAGCAGACCACGAGCTCTGCGTCCTCGGGGGTGCCGAGCCTCACAGAAATGCCGTCGAAGATGGGAAGATCGCGCGCGGGCCCGAGGTGAAACACGGTCGCGTCCTTGTGCTTGCCAAGCTCGTAGCGGGTGAGATCGCCAGAGGTGACGGTGACGTCATATGCATCATCGGGCACGCCGAGGCGGCAAAGCTGTTCCTGCACTCCGGGAGTCGGACGCGGCGAATTGGAGAGGAGCACTACGATGCCGCCCCGCGCGCGAAAATTGCCCGCCGCCGCGATCGCGCCGGGGAACGCACGATGGCCGTTATGCATCACTCCCCAGATATCGACGAGCCACGCGCGGTAGCTCGGACCGATCTCCTTGATCGAGGAGATCACCGGGATGGTTGGAGCGATCAGCATCATGCCGCTCGGTTAGAGGCTCGCAGCCTAAGGGTCAAGCTCGCGGGATTAAGCCATTGGTCCCACTATTTTGGTTTTTGCATGCGGACCAGATCGCTTCGTTGTGATCTTGGCAGGTGCGCGCGCCCCTTTTGCCCCCCACATCCGGCGCGCCGAGGAGGGAACGGCATAAGGAACGGCATAAGGGGATGGAACAAGCGTCCATAGCCAGGAAAATCAAGAGCCTCTCGCGAGGGGCTTTCCCTAAGACTCGTGCTGGAAAAGGAACTCCCGGTTAGTCAGTGCTAGACTAACCTCAATGCGCCGTCCGGCGTGGGCTTGGCCTCGGTCGAGGAACCCACTGTTGGAACGTGGAGTTATGGGCGCGTAATGGCAATATCGTACATGTACAGTAGGCCGCTTAGACGGCGGCACACCCATTACATCGGCATAGCTGCGGCGTGCATGACAACGCTGGTCGGGCTCGCTTTCATTGCGGCAGGCGTGGTGCGCTTAGATTTGTTGGAAGAGGCTCAGGGCGACGTTCTCGCTAAGGCTTTGGTTATCGCTCTGGTCGCGCTAGGCGTACTCAGCATCGCGTCCTATGCAGTCGTGCGTGCGATTGAGTGGGCAAGTCGCCGTTAATATTAGGCTAGGCCCTTCCCCTTCGGCCGGGAACCACGCTGCCATTCTCGCCAAGGTCAACACCTTCGGCGTGCGCGCAGGATGCCCCACCTCTTTTTGCCTACACTCCTTTCAATGCGTTACCGGCAGCGAGCACCAAATAGCCCCACAGCAGCACGAGGTATCCGCCAAAGTAGTAACTGCCAGTAGGGCCAAGCGTAAGGCCAGTAACCGCCTTAGTCTCAATCAGCACGGAGATAAGGGCCAGCGATACGGAGAGATAGAAGGTCACCTGTTTTGGTGGTGTGAGCCGCACGTATTGATCCTCCCGCGTTAGCAACCCCGCAATCTTAGCGATTCGCCGGCCTAAAGTACGAGCACGGTCGCCAATGCCAGCATGAGTCCCATGCTGGCGATATCGGTTCCTGTGGTGAGAAAGATGCTCGATGCGGTGCAGGGATC
>DATFVO010000133.1:0-2469 GCA_035260265.1 Methyloceanibacter sp. | reverse complement strand
GACAACTATGCGGAGGCTGCTCTCGCTGCGTAAGCGGCGCGATAGCCTGAAAATCAAGTCCCAGCCCCTTCGCAGGGGTTAGGCGCGGTTTCGGAGGGCACCGGGCAACAGAAGCCCTCCACTTTATGACGGGGGAACTGCCTAGCGTCGCAAAGAGGGTAGGCGGCGGTATCGATGGCAGAAGACGAAATCAGATACGACCTTCTCACGCAGGATGCACTGCGCGGCGTGGTGCGCCAGGTCTTGGCGCGCGTGCAGCGCGAGGGGCTTCCCGGTGAGCATCATCTCTATATCGCCTTCGACACTGGAGCCGACGGGGTCTCGGTATCGAAGCGCCTCAAAGAGCAATATCCGGAGGAGATGACCATCGTCCTGCAATACCAGTTTTGGGATTTGCAGGTGTCCAACGACCGCTTCGAGGTGAAGCTCTCCTTCTCCAACGTGCCGGAGCGGCTGGTCGTGCCGTTCAACGCAGTCAAGGCCTTCTACGACCCTTCCGCCCAGTTCGGACTTCAGTTCGGCAAACCCGGCGCAGCCAATGACTCTGCTCGCCAGCATATGGCCGCTGCCCTTCCCGACCTTGTGGGCGAGCCTGAGGAGCCGCGCGGCGCGCTAGAGCCCCCGCATGACGAGGGCGAGGCGCAAGCGTCGGAAGTCGTGATGTCGCGACCTCCGGCAGAGGTCGTGCATCTCGACCGCTTCCGCAAGAAATAGCCCCTCCCGATACCGTCTCCTGCGGTTGCGCCACGCCAACGAGGCGATGCTCGAATAGGCGTTAGACTTCGGCCGCCGCCTTCTGCTGCGGCTTAGTGCGCGGCTCCTTCGACGGCTCGAGCGGCACGTTCATCTCGACATAGAGGCCGGTCGGCCTGAACTCGACCTTGGTGTCGCCCCCGAGATTGTGGCGGATGCCCTTGTCGATGAGCTGCATGCCGAAACCACCACCATTTGAGCTGCGCCGCGCCGGCACGTGGATGAGCGTGCCCCGCTCCTCCCAGGTGAGCAGGAGGCGGTTGCCGCGCGAGGTTTTCCAGCTGATACCGAGCTGCCCGTTATTATGGGACAGTGCCCCATATTTCACCGCGTTGGTGGCAAGTTCGTGCAGCGTCATGGCGAGGATCGAGGTGCATTGCGGCGGGAGCAGCACATCGGAGCCTTTGATCATAATCTTCGGCCCGCCCTCACGGCGATAAGGATCGAGCTCGCGCTCGACCATGGCCTTGAGGCTCGCGCCTGACCATTGCGATTCGAGCAGGAGATCGTGGGCTCGATGCAAGGCTTGCAAGCGTTCGGCAAGCGTCTGGGCCATGGCCTGCGCCGGCCGAGACGTCGCCTGACGAAGGCTCGCCTGTACCAGAGATTGCACTATGGCGAGCGCGTTCTTGACGCGATGATTGAGCTCGCCGACCAGCATGCTTTGGCGCTGTGCGGTACGCCTCCGCTCAGTCACGTCGCGGAAAATGAGGACAGCGCCAGCGAGCGAGCCGTCGAAGCCTAGGATAGGCGCACCGCTATGCTCGACCGGCACCTCTCTCTCGTCGCGGGTCACAAGGAGGGCACCAGATTCGAGCCGGGTCACGGCGCGCTCACGCAGCGCCTTTAGCGCAGGGTCGTCGACCGGCTTGCGCGAGTTCTCGTTAATGACGCGGAACACCTCCCAGATCGGGCGTCCGCGCGCCTCGGGGCCAGACCATCCCGTCATCTGCTCGGCGATCTTGTTCAGAAGCAGAACGCTGCCGTTGGGGTCGGTGGCAATGACCCCGTCGCCGATCGAGGCAAGGGTCGTGCTCAACCACTCGCGCTGGCCGCGCAGCTCCATCAGCGCAGCATTGCGGTCACGGTCGGCGCGTCGCACGGCGCCGATGGTGGTCCAGGCGAACACGGCAAGCACGAGGATGCTCGCCACCGCAAAGATCGCGAGCGTCGCGGCGCTGTCGTAGAAGGTGTGAACTTCGGCCAAATGGGCGAACCAGCCGATGACGAGCGGCAGAACGAGAATGCCGGGCAGCAGCCGCCGCAGCATTTCCCCGGCAGGCGACTGCTCGACGATGGCGGCGGCAATGCCGTATTCGGGAGAGGCGGCAAGCAGCCCGAGCGCAAGCAGCAAGCTGCTGATGGCGCCATAGAGCGACATCGAGGTGAACGGGAACGGGTAATAATAGGTGGCGACGCCATAGGCGTAACCCGCGAGCACGATCAGCACCTGGGCGATAATGATGAGCGCGAGGATCTGGCTGAACGCCGAGGAGATGCTTCCCTGCTTGGCGTAAAGCAGAGCGAGCCCGAACAGGATCAGCGAGCCGGTAATGCCGGGCGATATATGCAGGGGCTGGCCCGAGGAAGAGGCGTCGGCGAGGAGGACCTCGGCGCGAACCAGCGCCTGGTCGATGCCGAGGTTGAAGCCGAGCAGATCTTGGGTCATGACGGCGAGCCCCAAGACGACGAGGGCAAAGCCGATCACTCTCGCGA
>DATFVO010000132.1:0-8318 GCA_035260265.1 Methyloceanibacter sp. | reverse complement strand
CGAAATAGAACGATGGATTGCGGCTGTTGAAGCGTAGGCGTGCAACCTAATGTGCAACCTTTGGGATTTCTTGGGATGCCGAAATCAGATTAACCTCTTGATTTTATTGGTGGGCGCACAAGGACTCGAACCTTGGACCCGCTGATTAAGAGTCAGCTGCTCTACCACCTGAGCTATGCGCCCTTTAACTCGCGCATGATCCGCTTGCGAAATTGGTCCCGCTTCTGGATCATACTCACTTCGCCGCCTCTGCCGTGGCGACGTCCAACCCAAGGGCAATCCACCCTCAAGGGGGCTCCCCTTAGCATTGGCCTCCTTGCCCTGTCCAGGTGGATGGCTCACCAAAGCGGGCCGTATTCCTCGCGCCTGATGCGGGTCGCCCGGTTGACATAGGCGTTCAGCACGAAGCCCAGCCCCGCCATCATGGTCAGCATCGAGGTGCCGCCGTAAGAGACGAGCGGCAGAGGCACGCCAACTACCGGCACGAGCCCCGTCACCATGGCTACATTGATGAACACATAGGTGAAGAGGCAAAGCCCCATGCCGGCCGCGACCAGCCTCGGGAACGTCGACCGGCATCTGAGCGCCATATAGGTAATGAACAGAAGCACGAGAAGGTAGAGCGCAAGCAGAGAGGCAGCGCCAATAAAGCCCATCTCCTCGGCGAACATGGTGAAGACGAAATCGGTGTGCTTCTCGGGAAGGAAATTGAGCTGGGCTTGCGTGCCGTGCATGAAGCCTTTTCCGGTCAGGCCGCCAGAGCCGATGGCGATCTTGGATTGCAGGATGTGATAGCCCGAGCCGAGCGGATCGCGGTCTGGATCGATCAACGTCAGCACGCGCTCCTTCTGGTAATCGTGCAGCTTCTCCCAGACATGCGGCAGGACCACGATGACTCCGACCACGCCGCCGACGAAATAGAACCAGCTCACGCCGGCTAGGAACAAGAGGCCGCAGCCGACGATGGCGAACAGCGCGGCGGTGCCGAGGTCTGGCTGACCGAGAGCAAGAATCGTCGGCACGCCGATCATGAGCACCGGCGGCAGCACGGCATCGGGGCGCCAGACTTTCTCAGGCGGCAGCCACTGGTAGTAGCGGGCGATCGCCAGCACGAGCGCGATCTTCATGATCTCGGACGGCTGGAAGCTGTACTCGCCGAAGCCAAGCCAGCGTTGCGCTCCGCCGCTCTCCACGCCGATCAACGGCACTAGGAGAAGTAGGAAAAGAACAATGAAATAAAAGGGATAGGCCACGCGCATCCATATCTCGAGGTCGACCAAAACGATCGCGAAGATGAGCGCCAATCCGATCCACAGCCGCAAAATGTGCCGGGTAGCCCAAGGCTCGAGCGAGCCGCCTGCCACCGAGTAGAGCGCGGCCACGCCGACAATGGCGATAGCGACGATGAGCACAACGAACGGCCAGTTGAGCAGCAGGAGCTTCTTGTTGAGCTTGAGCTGCGGCCGCTCGGAGGATTCGGCGAAGAGCATGCTCATTGCGCGTTCCCCGCATCGGCCATCGCTGGCGCGGACCCCGGTTGCCGGTTGGCGACAAACACCGGCTTTGACGCCGGGTCGCGCTGCAGAAGCTCAGTCATCACGTCGTGGACGACGGGCGCCGCGGCTTGCGCTCCATAGCCGCCGTGCTCGACGACGCAGCAGATCGCGTAGCGCGGCGCACCGACAGGGGCAAAGGCGATGAACAAGGAGTGAGGCTGAGCCTCCCAGCCAGTGGGCTGGCGCTTTGCCCCCTTGCCGAAGGACTGAGCCGTTCCGGTCTTGCCAGCCATCAGTACGCCGGGAATCTTGAGAGCTGATCGCGTCGCCGTGCCACCTTCCTCGTTCACCACCCCGCTCATCCCGTCCCTGACCATTTGCAAATAACCAGGGTCGATGGAAAGCGCTGCGGGAGGCGCCTGCGTCTCGTTGGCATGCGAGCAGAGGAAGCTCGGCACGATCGACTTGCCTGATGCAATCCGTGCCACCACCACGGCGAGCTGCAACGGCGTCGCCGAGACATAGCCTTGGCCGATGCCGCAGCTGATGGTCTCCCCGGGATACCAGGGCTGGTCGAGCGTTGCGCGCTTCCAGGCCGTGTCGGGCATAATGCCCTGCTTCAGACCTGCCAAGCCGCAATCGTAGATCTGGCCGAGACCGAGCGCGCGGCCGGTCACCGCCAGCTTGTCGATGCCGAGCCGGTGCACCGTCTCGTAGAAATAGCAGTCGCAGGACTTCTTGATGGCGTCATGCAGGGCAATGGGCCCGTGACCTGACGGCTTCCAGCAATGAAAGATGTGACCGCCAAAGGGGTAGGCTCCTTTGCAGACGATGTGTTCCTCGGGCTTGATGACGCTCGCGGTGAGCCCGGCGAGCGCGGTTACTACCTTAAAGGTCGAGCCCGGCGGATAAAGGCCAGCCGCTGCGCGGTTGTTGAGCGGCTCATCAGATCCCTTGACGAGATCAGTCCAGATCTTCGGGTCTGGCTTGAAGGCGAGCTCGTTGGTGTCGAAGCTCGGATTGGAGACCATGATCAGTACGCCGCCGGTGGTGACATCGAGCGCTACTAGCGAGGCGCGGCGATAGCCGGCGAGGCGGTCGAGCGCGAAGGCCTGCATGTCGCGGTCGAGGGTGAGGACCACGTCCCTACCCGGCTCGCTCGGCGTCGAGCCAAGCTTGCGGACGATGCGGCCATGGGCGTCGACCTCATATTGGATCGATCCGGGTTTGCCGCGCAGCTCGGGATCGAGGCCCTTCTCGATGCCGGTCTTGCCGATGCGGAACCCCGGAATGCGCATGACTTTGTCCTGGTCGATCTCGCCCTTTCCGGCCATGCCGACATAGCCGACTACGTGCGCGACGCTGCGAGCTCGCGTGTAGTGGCGGTACGATGCCCTGTCGGTCTGCACGCCGGCCAGCTGCGGGGCGAGCACATTGAGCAGACCGAATTCGCGCCAGGAGAGACCTTCGCTTACGAGAATGGGGAAATAGTGGTTTTGCCGCCGCGCCGCGCGCAGCACGCGATCTCTGTCCGCCGGCGAGACGGGAGCGACCGTGGAGATGGCATCGAGGGAAGCCGCCAAATTCTTACAGAAGACCGGCACTACGATGACACGAAGATTCTCCTGATCCTTTGCGATCTCGGCGCCGAAGCGGTCGTAAATCGTGCCCCGCATCGGGGCGACAAGCTGAAAGCTCAGCCGGTTCTCGTCGGAGAGCAGCCGGTACTCGGAGGAGTCCTTAATCTGGAGCTGGCGGAGCCGCCAGGTGAGCAGGCCGAACAATCCCACCTGCCCCGCGCCGATAAGGAGTGCGCGGCGCGAGAAGCGATTACGCAGCTTTTTGTCCTGATCGCGCGGCGTCGTGTTCGCGGAGCCGATGAGGAGAGTGCGCCACGAGACGCCGCGGCGGAGCATGGGCCTAAAGTCGCGCGGTTTCATGCTCTTCCCCGATAGGTCTCGCGCGCGCGCAAGCCGAGGTTTCCGCGCTCAATCCATAGGAGGCCTTTGAGCACGACGGGGAACAGCGCGACGGAGGCCACCGCGCCGACAAGGATTGGCCACCAATCGACCCAGCGCAGGAAAAAGGCGGAGGCGAGCAGCCAACCGAACAGAGTAAGCCCTGGGGCAAGCACCGTCCAGATGAACCAAAGCGGGGCCATTTCCCGACCAGCGCCCAAAGCCCGCGCATAGGCCCCCGCGCTCGAGCCGATCAGGGCGAAGAGGGCCCAAAAGCCAAGCGGTCCGCCGCTCATGATGTCGGTGAGGAGGCCAAGCAGCATGGCGACCATAGGAGATAGAGTGACGCCGGGCAGCGCACGCCAGCAAAACACCATCATCACCACGACGAGAGGCAGGATGAACGTGGCGTCTGCCGGGAGGCCCCAAGGCACCGCGGTCGCTATCACCGCGAACAGCACCGAGAGGGCGGGCAGGAGCGTGCTCATTGCTGCGTCGGCACTTCGACTGGCGGTGAGCTTTCGGCTGGGCCGATGGTCTGCTTGACTGCGGTTTCGACTGGCGGCGCGGCTTCCGCTGCGCCGATTGTCTGCTTCATGGCGGCATCGCCTGGCGGAGCAGCTTCCAGGCCGCCGATTGTCTGTTTCACGGCTTCGACCGGCGGTGCGACTTCTGCGGAGCCGATTGTCTGCTTGACGGTGGCTTCGACCGGGGCGGGCTCGTTCGATACGGTCGGCTGCGGCGCCGACGAGGGAGGCGCTTCATCGGGGCTCGCCGACAGAGCACGTGGGTCGGCGATGCTAGGCGGATCGGTGGTGACTAAGGTGGGCGTGTCAAAGTAGAGCACGCTCACCACATCGAGCGAACTGAGCTCGGCGTGGGGGCGCACTTTGAAAGCGCCGGGAGAGCCTGTCACCACGCCGACGTGCAGCCCGCGCGGAAAAACGCCGTCGCTGCCGGAGGTATAGACCTCATCGCCGGGATAAACTTGAGCGCCGTCAGGCAGGAAATCGAGCCTGAGCTCCGCGCTGTTGTCGCCAGAAGCTAGCGCGCGCGCGCCGGCCGGGCCGACCAGCACCGGGATGCGGCTGTTCAAATCGTTGAGCAGGAGCACGCGGGCGACCGAAGCGCCAGCGTCCACGGTGCGGCCGACCAGGCCATCGCCGTTGATCACCGCGTAGCCAATGCGCACGCCGTTGTCCCGCCCAAGATTGATGAGCGCGCTCCTCAGGAAGGGGCCGCGCGCATCGGCAATCACGCTGCCCGTGACGTAATGCAGCGCGGGCTCATCGACGGCATTCAACAGCAGGCGGAGATGCTCGACCTTCTGCTCGAGCGACTTGGCGCGCCATTCCCACTGCTTGAGTTCCTCGTTTTCCGCCTTGAGGCGATCGATCTCGGCGAAGGCGTCGGCATACGAATTGGCGCGCTGCAAAGCGTGCCGGCCGAGGATGACCGGCATCGATGCCGCTTCGAGCAGCGGCGCGGACAGGTCGACAAAATCGTCTCGCGCGTTGACCAGAAGGCCGTGCCCGATGCGGCTTAGGACCAACAGCACGGCACAGAGGAAATAGAGGATGAAGGAAAGCAGCTCGACAGGCCCGCGCCATCGGCTAGGCCTCGGCCTGAACGGTGATCTCGCCCCGCGCATTCTTCACGTCTCGCGTCGAGGAAACGTCGCGACCCTTCGTTTCCTTCACTCTTGTCGGGGATTGCGGCTCCGCAAGCCCTTGGTCGTTGCCTCCGCCTCACGGCTTGATCAGGAGATCAGCCATGTCGTCAATCTCTTCGAGCGCCTTTCCGGTTCCTCGCACCACACAGCGCAGAGGATCCTCAGCGATCCGATATTTCACGCCGGTCTCATGGGTGAGCCTCGCATCGAGTCTCTCAAGTAGCGCGCCGCCGCCGGTCAGCCAAATGCCAGAATCGCAAACGTCGGCGGTGAGCTCTGGCGGCACGTCGGCGAGCGCAGCCCTGATGCCGCCTACGATCTGCTGAATGGGCAAGGTCAAGGCCTCGGCGATGTCGTGCGGCTCGAGTGTCATCTCGGTTGGAAAGCCGCGCTGTAGGTCGCGTCCCTTGATGTGGATCGAGACGCGCTCGCCGTTGGCCTTGGCGATAGCGCAGCCCGACTCTTTCTTGATGGTCTCGGCGATGGTTGCGCCGATCAGCACGTTATATTTGAAGCGCACGTAGTTGACGATTGCCTCATCGAACGCGTTGCCCGCCGCCCTTACCGAGCGCGAATTGAGCACGCTTCCCATGGAGAGCACGGCGATGTCGGTAGTGCCGCCGCCGATATCCACGATCATCGAGCCGCGCGGCTCGGAGATCGGAAGGCCGGCGCCGATCGCGGCTGCGACTGGCTCCTCGATGAGAAACACTTTGCGCGCGCCGGCCGATAATCCCGCTTCATGCACGGCGCGACGCTCAACCGGCGTCGCGCTCGCCGGCACGCAGATCATGATGCGCGGGCCGGTGAAGCCTCTCCGCCTGCTCACGCGGCGGATGAAGAGCTTGATCATCTCCTCTGCCGCGGCGAAGTCGGCGATCACGCCGTCGCGCAGCGGCTGAATGGTCTCGATCTTGCTCGGCGTGCGCCCGAGCATGCCCTTGGCTTCGTGACCTACAGCGATGACCTTGCGCTCGCCGCCGCGCTCAGTGACAGCGACGACTGAAGGCTCGTCGAGAACGATTCCACGTCCCGGCACGTAAACCAGCGTGTTCGCTGTGCCCAAATCAATGGCCATGTCGCTTGAGACAAGGCCCAAGGCTGAGAACATCTCTCGCCCCAAGAAATCGGCTCACCCATACGGGCAGCCATCAACGCCACGTCACTTGCGAGCGACAGATGGCACTGCCGATCCACCGGTTTTTGGCTGTCTGTCGAGCGCGCCGCTGCGGCGTATGTTGCTGCAAATTGCAATTGCAAGCAATGCGTCTGAGGCCTGTTTTATAAAAACAATTCGCTTGCCCTGGCCGGCCGGCTGGAGGCCCCTGGGGGGTAAGCCGGGCCAAAGTCGAGAGGCCCCAAACGCCAGTCCGTTAAAGGGCTCCCTTAGGCTTTCGCTCCAACAGGCCGCCTAGCCTTCAGATTCCGAGGAGGTGGATAAGACGGCAGACAGATTGCCGGGCGCTCTAACCTTGAGTCGTACTTGCCCCGGAGCCCGATTCCCGGTTCGGCAACGTCTAAGATACCGGCATCCAGCCCGCCGCATCTAGCTGGAGGCCTCAAGATGCGAGCATCGTCTCTGGCTTCCGCCGCGCCTCGCGAGCGAGGAGTTTATTCAGTGCACTGACGTAGGCCCTGGCAGACGCGACCAGCGTGTCGGTATCTGAGCCGCGCCCGGTGACCGTCTTGCCGTCGGCCTCCAGCCTCACCGCCACCTCGGCCTGCGCGTCGGTTCCTTCCGTCACCGCGCTCACCTGATAGAGGGGCATCCGCGCCTCGTGCGGCACGATGGCCTTGATCGCCCTGAAGGTGGCATCAACCGGCCCGTCGCCGGTTGACTCATGAGTTTGCTGCCTGCCGTCGACGTCGAGCGTGAGCGTCGCCCGTTGCGGGCCGCCGGTGCCGGCAATCACCGTCAGCGCCACGACCTTGATGCGGTCATGCGCGGATGCGATCTCCTGATCGACCAGAGCCTCGAGATCCTCGTCGTAAACGTGCTTTTTGCGGTCGGCGAGCGCCTTGAAGCGGATGAAGGCATCTTCGAAGGCATTGTCGCCGAGCTCATAGCCGAGCTCCTTCAACTTCTCGCGAAAGGCATGGCGTCCGGAGTGCTTGCCCATGACGAGGGACGATTCCTTCAGACCGACGCTCTCTGGCGTCATGATCTCGAAGGTCTGGGCATGCTTCAGCACGCCGTCCTGATGGATGCCGCTCTCATGCGCGAACGCGTTCCGCCCGACGATCGCCTTGTTGTACTGTACCGGGAATGCGGTCACGCGCGACACAAGCTTCGACGCACGGGTTAGCATGGTGGTGTCGATGCCGGTCCAATACGGCATCACGTCAGCCCGCGTCCTGATGGCCATGACGATCTCTTCCAGCGCGGCATTGCCGGCGCGCTCGCCGAGACCGTTGATTGCGCATTCGACCTGCCGAGCCCCTCCCCCGACGCCGGCCAGAGAATTGGCGACGGCAAGGCCGAGGTCGTTATGGCAGTGCGTTGAGAACACGACGGTGTCAGCGCCAGGCACGCGCTCGACGATCTTGCGGATCAGCGCGGCGAACTCGTCAGGCGTGGCGTAGCCAACGGTGTCGGGAATGTTGACGGTGGTGGCGCCGGCCTTGATAGCCGCCTCCACGCAGCGGCAGAGGAAATCGTGCTCGGTGCGGGTCGCGTCCATGGCCGACCATTCGACGTTGTCGGCATAGCCGCGCGCGCGTGTAACCGACTGGGTGATCCGCTCAAGCACCGCGGCCTCGTCGATCCCCATCTGGTATTTGCGATGCAGCGGCGAGGTGCCGATGAAGGTGTGAATGCGGCCGCGCTTCGCTGGCTTGATCGCGTCGGCGCAGATGTCGATGTCCTTCATTTGCGCGCGGGCCAGCCCGCAAATCACCGAGTTCTTGGCGCGACGAGAAATCTCCTGCACGCTGTCGAAATCGCCCTGGCTCGCGATAGGGAAGCCTGCCTCGATGACGTCGACGCCCATCTCGTCGAGCACTTCCGCCACCTCGAGCTTCTCCTCGAAGGTCATGGTGGCGCCGGGGCATTGTTCGCCGTCTCGCAAGGTGGTGTCGAAGATGACGACGCGGTCGCGCTCTTTACGCTGGTTTGCGGTCTCGTTCTGATTGGACTCCATCAGTCTTGTCCTTAGGCTTTGCGACCAATCTAGCATGACTGGCCAGTGAATT
>DATFVO010000131.1:0-4424 GCA_035260265.1 Methyloceanibacter sp. | reverse complement strand
CGTGCAGGGCGCACTTGCCCAAGGCGCCGATCAGGAGAGCTATGTCCGGCTCAGCCGCGAGTTCGCCGAGCTAGACCCGATTGTCGCCACCATCACCGCGCTGCGCAAGGCAGTCCGCGAACGCGAGGACTTGCAGCAGCTGATCGATGATCCTGCCGCAGATCCCGACATGACGAGCCTCGCCGAAGCCGAGCTCGGCGAGCTCGATCCCAAGATCGAGGAGCTTGAGCTTCGCCTGAAGCTACAATTGCTGCCCAAGGACGCCGCCGACGAGAAGAGCGCGATCCTCGAAGTGCGCGCCGGCACCGGCGGCGAGGAGGCTGCGCTGTTCGCCGGCGATCTGTTCCGCATGTATCAGCGCTACGGCGACCGCATGGGCTGGAAGGTGAATGTGCTGTCGGCGAGCGAGTCTGCGACCGGAGGCTACAAGGAGATCATCGCCAATATCACCGGCAAGGGCGTGTTCGCCCGGCTCAAATTCGAGTCTGGCGTGCATCGCGTGCAGCGCGTGCCGGAGACCGAGGCGCAAGGGCGCATCCACACCTCTGCCGCGACCGTCGCAGTGCTTCCCGAGGCCGAGGAGGTCGACATCAAGATCGATGACAAGGACCTGCGCATCGACGTGTTCAGGGCGAGTGGCCCAGGCGGCCAGTCGGTCAACACCACCGATAGCGCGGTCAGGATTACGCATCTCCCGACCGGGCTCGTGGTCAGCCAGCAAGACGAGAAGTCGCAGCACAAGAACAAGGCGAAGGCGATGAAGGTGTTGCGCGCGCGACTCTACGAGATGGAGCGCGCCAAGCGCGACGCCGAAAGGGCGCAGGACCGCCGCAGCCAGATCGGCACCGGCGACCGCGCCGAGCGCATCCGCACCTACAATTTCCCGCAAGGTCGCGTCACCGATCACCGCATCGGCTTCACCACCCACCAGCTTCCTTACGTGCTCGAAGGGGCGCCCGCGCTCGACGAAATCATCGATGCGCTCGTCACCGATTATCAGACGCGCCAGCTCGCAGCCATGCAGGAAGAAGCTCATGCCTGACGGTTTGCTGGCAGCCGAAAGGACCTCACCTCTCCCCGGTGGGGAGAGGTCGCGCGAAGCGCGGGTGAGGGGGATTCAAACCTCTTCAGCCACAACCCCCTCACCCCGACCCTCTCCCCATTGGGTAGAGGGAAAAGGGCGCTCCCTGCAAGAAGCTTTCATTGAGGCAGCATCGCTGTTCCGGAAGGTTGGAATAGAGACGCCGGAGCTCGATGCGCGGCTTCTTCTCTGCCACGCCGCTGGGCTCACGCATGAAGCGTATATCGCGCGAGCCGGCGGCAAGCTTGCAGCCGACGCGGCCGCGCGGCTCGAGAGTTTCATCGCGCGCAGGCTCGAGCGCGAACCTGTCTCGCACATTATCGGCACACGCGAGTTCTACGGCCGCGAGTTCCTGGTCGATCGGCACACGCTAGACCCGCGTCCCGACACCGAAATCCCGATCGAGACTGCGCTCGAGCTTGGCGCGCAGCAAGGCTCGCGCAATCGGCCACGCAGGCTGCTCGATCTCGGCACCGGCACCGGCTGCATCCTCATCACGCTCCTGGCCGAACTGCCCCAAGCGCGCGGGCTTGGCACCGATATCAGCGCCACCGCGCTCGAGCTTGCGGCGGCTAATGCGCGCCGACTCGGCGTTGCCGAACGCGCGCGTTTCGTATGCTCCGATTGGCTGGGCGGCATTGACGGCAAATTCGAGCTGATCCTGTCCAATCCTCCCTACATCCCCTCTGCCGAGATCGCTGGCCTGGCGGAAGAGGTCGCGAGGCACGATCCGCGCCTCGCGCTGGACGGCGGCGCCGACGGGCTAGACGCCTATCGCCGCATCGCCGCCGGCGCGCCCCAAGCCCTGGCGCCGAACGGCAAGGTTCTCGTCGAGATCGGCGCAGGCCAAGCCGAGGCAGTGGCCGAGATCTTCGCCAAGGCGGGGCTAACACTCGACGGCGACACCGCGATCCGGCGCGATCTCGCCGGCAGAGCCCGCTTGGTCGTGGCCGGGACGTGACATTCCGTATGAGCAGATGGCCGCATAACCAAAAAAGGCACTTGGAAAATCGCCATGTTGGGATTAAGTTCATGGCAGCGAATTGAATATTCACGGCCATTGGGCGCCCGAAGGCGCCGGCCGGTTGCAACGGCAACAAGAGCGGATATCTCGTGAACCTCGATTGACAGGCGGCGTGCCTCTCGGGACGTTCAGGAGCAGCTCAACCGACCATCAGATTGAGGTTGTCTGGCGCAAGCTCTCAAGAATCTAGGACGCGTGGCGCCGGAGTTTCGACTCATAACAAGGCAGCGAAAGCGCGCGAAGTAGGACGACTGCTGGGCAGTCCGGAGTTTCCGGACGGTGAGCCATTCGAGGCTTCGCCCAGCGCGAATTTGGGTGAGTAGGGAGAAGGGATGCGGCAAGAGCCGCTTATCAGGTGAACAAAGCCCATGAGGCAAGGACAGCAGAATCGCAGGGGCCGCGGCCGCGGCCGTAAGCCCCAAAATCCATTAGCTCGGAATTACGAATCGAACGGGCCCGACGTTAAGATCAGGGGCACCGCGGCGCATATCGCCGAGAAATATATGTCGCTCGCGCGCGACGCACTCGCGTCGGGCGACATGGTCACCGCCGAGAGCTATCTCCAGCACGCCGAGCACTACAACCGCATCATCATGGCGGCGCAGTCGCATATGGGCGCGCAGCATGGCGGCCATCAGGGCGAAGGGCCCAACGGCGGCGGGTATCGCCCGCGCTGGAACCCCGATGCCTCAGAGGATGAAGGCGGCGAGTTCGACAGCGTCGGAGACATCCGCGCCGCCGGTGGTGGCGGTGGCGATTTCCGTCAGGGTAGCGGAGAGATGCGCGGCTCTCAGGACCGCGAGCGCCACGAAGGCAATCGCGAGCATCATGGCGGCGCCCGCGAGCAGGGCCGTCGTCAGGGCGGCAACGGCAGCGACGGAGGCCGCGATCGCGATGCCAACGACTCAGACCAGGCCGATCCCCAGCAGTCCGACGAGACCTCTCCCGACCAGGTGAGCTAGCTCCTCTGCTTGCCTTCCGTGCCCCTTTTTGCTGCTGCGAGCGGGCGCTATATGTCCGTTAAGAAGCCTTGAGCTAAGCCCCGCGAACCGCGCTGCGTGAGCTGACATCCGGCTCACCGCCCGAACCCACCATTGGCCTCGCAAGAGGGAACTCGCCATGGATTTCGAGAAACTGTCAGACCGCCTCAAGGGATTCCTCCAAGCGGCGCAGACCATCGCCGTGCGCGACGGGAACCCGCAGATCACGCCGGAGCATCTCTTGAAGGCGCTGCTCGACGACCCCGAGGGGCTCGCGGCCGGCCTCATCAATCGCGCCGGCGGCAACGCCAAGCAGGCGCTGACACGCACTGAGGCTGCGCTTGCCAAGCTGCCCAAGGTCTCAGGCGCGGGCGCCGCGCAGCCGCATATGACGCCCGCGCTCAGACGCGTGCTCGACCAGGCCGAGCAGATCGCGACCAAGGCGGGCGACTCGTTCGTCACCGTGGAGCGCGTGCTGCAGGCGCTCGGGCTGACCAAGGAGGGCGAGACCGCGCGGATCCTGCAAGACGCTGGCGTCACGCCGCAGGCACTCAACGGCGCGATCAACGACCTGCGCAAGGGCCGCACCGCCGATTCGGCTGGCGCCGAGCAGTCCTACGATGCGCTGAAGAAATATACCCGCGACTTCACCGAGGCCGCCGCCAAGGGCAAGCTCGATCCGGTGATCGGCCGCGACGAGGAGATCAGGCGCACCATCCAGGTGCTGTCCCGTCGCACCAAGAACAATCCCGTTCTGATCGGCGAGCCTGGCGTCGGCAAGACCGCCATCGTCGAGGGGCTCGCGCATCGCATTGTCGCGGGCGACGTGCCGGAAAGCCTGAAGGACAAGAAGGTGCTCGCCCTCGACATGGGCGCGCTGATCGCCGGCGCCAAATATCGCGGCGAGTTCGAGGAGCGGCTGAAGGCTGTGCTGTCGGAGATCGAGGCCTCGCACGGCCAGATCATCCTGTTCATCGACGAGATGCACACCCTGGTCGGCGCCGGCAAGGCGGAGGGCGCGATGGACGCCTCCAACCTGCTCAAGCCTGCGCTCGCCCGCGGCGAGCTGCATTGCGTCGGCGCCACCACGCTCGACGAATATCGCAAGCATGTCGAGAAGGACGCTGCGCTGGCGCGGCGGTTCCAGCCGGTCTACGTCTCGGAGCCCTCGGTCGAGGACACCATCTCGATCCTGCGCGGGCTTAAAGAAAAATACGAGCTGCATCACGGCGTGCGCATCTCTGACGCTGCGCTTGTCACCGCCGCCACACTCTCCAACCGCTACATCACCGACCGCTTCCTGCCCGACAAGGCGATCGACCTTGTCGACGAGGCCGCC
>DATFVO010000130.1:0-5333 GCA_035260265.1 Methyloceanibacter sp. | reverse complement strand
CCCGAAATTCTGCTCGATGGAGATCACGCAGCAGGTGCGCGACTACGCCGCCAAGCTTGCCGAGAAGGAGGCCGGCATGGCCGAGATGAGCGCGAAGTTCCGTGCGCTCGGCGCCGAGGTTTATGTGGCGGAGGAGTGAGTGGCCAGTCCAATTGCAGCGGCGGATCGTAGGGGCCTTTGAATCTTTCCTACCTTGCTCTTCCTTGCAACGAGATGAGCGCCAAATTTTCCGCGCCGCCGGCGCAGAGGTCTACGTGAAAGAGGAGTGATTAAGTCTGGTTCTGACGCATGGCGGACATTGAGAGTGCTTTATCGCCAATCTCGGCGTAGGCCGACCTGGGGCGCCTTGGTTCGCCACACCAGACGGAAGGCTCCGCGCCACCTATAAGCGCCTCATCCTGCTCGCCCTTCTTCTCGCTTCACTCGCTGTGGCGCGAGCCGCACCGACCGCCGAGGAAACTGCAACGGTGCCGAGCTTCGAGCCGGCGCCGTGCCCTAAACTGCCGGGGGCCGAAGAGCTGGCCAAAGCGAGCTGCTTCTATCTCGCCGTGCCCGAGGATCGCAGTCAGCCGAACGGCCGCACGAACGTGTCGGAGAGGCCCGAAAGCCCGTGCAGGAATTCCTGATTGGTCTTGGGGTGAAATCCTTCCGGCAGTTCGATATTGATGACCAGCAACGTCATCGCGAAGGCGAAAACGGCATCCGTCAATGCCTCGAGCCGGATTTTTGGGATGAAAGCGGCTGCCTTTATCGGCTTTAAAACAAACTTGCCCCGCGTTCAAGTTCGTTACGCTCCGCGGGCCTGCCCGCCGAACTTCTCTCTGCTGGGCTGCCACGACGCCGCGCGCCCCCTAACCATCCTCGGTCCGAACGACCTTCCAGGTCAACTCCCTGATCCCTACAGCTCGGCCTCGATGCCGTGGAGCAGCCGGAAGCGCATCGTGCCGTCGCTGTTCTTCGTCGAGATCACGAAACGCACGCGCCCGTGGCTCTTGGTGTCGGCATAACCTGCCAGCGTGTGGACGCCGGTCATGGTGCCGGTCTTGTTCATGCCGCCGTCATGGCCGTGGAGCAAGTTGGCGTGAGGCGCAAAGAGCTCGAGCACCTTGGCGAGGCCGCGGGCGGTGAAGTGGTCGTTGCGGCTGATGCCAGAGCCCTCTTCGAGATAGATGGCGTCGGCGAGGCCGTTGGCGGCGAGCATCTGGTTCGCGACCTTGAGCGACTTCTCGAGGCTGACGGATCCGCCCAAGGTCCCGCCGATCTCGAGGAAGACCTGATTGGCGATGTAGTTGTTCGAGGCGATGAGCAGTTGGACGAGGATCTCCGAAAGAGTGCGCGACTTGTGGACGTAGACCGGCTTAAGGTCCGCGGGCACCGTCCCGGTCGTGATCTTGCCCTTCACGCTGCCGCCGGCCTGCTCGATGAAGGCGGCGATCAGCTCGCCGGCATACTGCAGGCTCACCGCCGGGTCTTGGGCGAGGCTGATGCGGCCGCGACCATTCGGGCCCCGCGCGCGGAATTGGCTGACCGCAATTGGCGTGATCGGAGTCTGCTTCTCGGCCGAGCTGACCGTGTTGCCTTTGCGCACAGCGGCGATCGTGTTGAAGTTCACGGCCAGCGCCGAGTTCAGCGCGTCGTAGCTCTCGCTGCTGTCCTCGATGCCTGGAATGCGAAGGTCTGAAGGGTAGTAGCTCGCATCGAGCACGATGCCAGTAATCGGCTCCTTGCCGATCGCGGCGACGAGCTCCTGCGCGAGCGGCGCCAGCTCCTCTGAGATCAAAAAGGGATCGCCGCCGCCGCGCACATACAGCACCCGGTCCTTGTCCAGGTAAAACTTTGTCTCGAAGCGGTAGTCGCCGCCCAGCACCTCCATCGCGAGCCAAGCCGTCACGATCTTGGTAACGGAGGCGGGGACGAAGGGCCTGTCGGCGTTCTGGGCGATCAGCTCGTTGCCCTTCTCGTCGACGACGAGCACCAGCGCTGACGGAGCCAGCGCCGCGACCTTCTCCTTTGCTCCGGCCAGAGCCTGGGCAGGCAGCAGGAGCAGGGCACAGGCGAGGGCGAACAGGCGAAAAGTCATAATGAAAAATTCTCCGATATCGGCCCTAAGCTGTGGGTGGAGGACCGAGCAGACCGGTGTAGCGTTATACGACAAAGCCGTCGCTTCTTTGACGGCAGATTGAAGCTGATAGGCTCACGTCGATATTGCAGGGAGTGCCATGCGCGAGTCCATCGCGGCCTTATTCAAGACCCTGACGCAAGGCGTCTACCTGATCGGCGTGGCCCATGGCGAGGAGCGCAACGCCTTCACCGCCGCCTGGGTCATGCAGGTCTCGTTCGATCCGGTGCTGCTGGCCCTGAGCATCAACCTGCTTCATTCATCCTATCGCCTGCTGAAAGAGGGGGGCGCCTTTAGCGTTAACGTGCTGAAGCAGGAGCAGCTCGATTTAGCGGCGTGCTTCGGCGATCCCGCCCGCGAGGATGCATTGTCGGAAAGAGAATGGACGACGGGCAGCCTTGGCCTGCCCGTGCTGAGAGACGGCTTGGCCTTTTTCGAATGCCGGTTCCTGCACGAATGTCCGGCGGGCGATCACGCGCTGGCGGTCGGAGAGGTGGTCAACGGCGAGGTGCTGGATTCGCGCGCCAAGCCCCTCAGCTATCGCGACACCGGGGACCTGGACGGCGCCTCCGCGCTGTTCCCCGATGCGCTTAAGGAATCATGAGGAACTCGGCACCCGCGAGCGGCTGTTGCTTGCTTCTAGCCTATTTGCTGCCCGAAGCGGCACTCCCCGGCGGCTCACAGCCCGCTACCTCATCGTGATGGCCAGTCCGCTTAGATCGGCGTTCGCCATCAGCCCGACCTGCCGCCCCGCGAGCTCGAGAACGGCGCCCTTCGGCGTCGTGTGTGGGGCCGTTGCGCGTTCGCTGTTCGCGCTTGTCGCGCTGAGCGCGCTCTCCGTGCTGTGCGTTTGCGCCGGAACCAATCCGTTAGGCCCTGGCGCCGAGGTGATGTCCTCCGGCGAGTGGCAGATTTCTGAGGGAACCGGCTATGGTTTGGCTGGGCTTGGCCATCTCTTCGGTCCGAACCGGAACTTCAAAGAGCGGACGGCGCTCGTTTCCGACCTCGCGATCTTCGTCTTGCTCGCCGTCTTCGCTGTGAGCCGTGCCGTCTAGAATCGGCCCGTGCGAATTACTCGGTTGGGACGCCCGAGCTCTTGAGCTCTGGGTCGATCTCTCCAGTAAGCCAACAGTGGAGCATGCGCATGTTGCTCGCGAACGACCATAGCGGGTGCGTGAAGGCGCAAGGCCGGTTCTTCTCGATGAAGAAATGACCGGACCAGGCCAGAAGGTAGGCAATAACGATGCCGGTGAAAGCGGGGCCGGGCGTAAGCGTCAGAATCGCAAGCGTCACGCCGAACAGCCCGATGATCGTCCCGGCATAGTGCAACGCGCGCGTGCCGGCGTGGGCGTGCTCGTGCACATAATGGCGCCAGAACTGGTGATAGGCCCCGCTGTCCTCTGCCATGGCGCTCCCCGAGGACTGACCATGAATCAATGAACGAAAGGGGAGGCGGGTTCCACCGCTACTTGAGCCCGCGTCACGAAGGGCCAGGAACCTTGGCGAGAAGGGCCGGGTTATGGAGCCTTGGCGAAATTGCGGCAGGAGATGCGAGATGGCGAAGGTCGTATACAAGATCGTGAAACACGAGAATGGCTGGGCCTATAAGGCCCGTGGCACGTTCTCGGAAACCTTCCCCACCCATGAAGCTGCCCTGGCCGCCGCCAAAGTCGCTGCTGGGGAGCAGAGAGTGCCAGGCGAGACCGTCGGCATCGAATACGAGACGAAGGACGGCGTGTGGCACGAGGAGCTCGATCCCGGCTCCGACCGGCCGCAAACCTCAGTCGAAGACGAGGAATAGCGCGCCGTGGTGACCGCTACAGATCCCAGGACTTTACAGAAGGGCTACGCCAATGGGCCCGGAGACAGGAAGCTTCGCCTGAGCGTTCTGCTCGCGACCGGACTCGAAACCCCCTTCCTCGTCTTTCTCATCGTCTTTCTCTTCAGACACGCAAATCCCATGGGGGATGGGATGGAGATGGCAGGCGCCAGCGCTGCCTTCATGTTCATCTTCCTGCCGTTCACTTTGCCGGCGCTGATCCTTGCAAAAGAAAGGCGGCACCTGGCGGTTGCCGCCTTTCTCGCTGGTCTTGCCGCCGTTCTCTATGTCCTTTTGTGGCTCGAAGCGCTGTCTGAGCTCGGCATCAGAGCGGCGCCGTGGGATTGAGGTGCCTACGCCGCATCCACGAGGACGACCTCGGCATCCTCGAGCGCCTTCACCTTCAACACCGTCTCGTTCGCAATCGCGGCGCCGTCGCGCGTGTCGATATGCACGCCGTTCACGTCGACGCTGCCGACCGCCGGCACGAGATAAGCGTGGCGGTCGGGCGAAAGTCGATACTCGGCGCTGTCGCCAGCCTGCAGCTTGGCGCCGAGCACCCGCGCCTCGGCGCGGATGGGAAGCGCATTCTCGTCGCCCGCAAAGCCGCTGGCGAGCGGCACGAAGCGGCCCGACCGATCGGCCTTGGGGAAGGGCTTGGCGCCCCACGACGGCTCGCCGCCCTGCTTCTCCGGCTCGATCCAGATCTGGAAAATGCGGGTCGGCATGGGCTCGCGGTTATATTCCGCGTGGCGGATGCCGGAGCCGGCACTCATCACCTGCACGTCGCCAGCCTCGGTGCGGCCCTTGTGGCCCACACTATCCTCATGCGTGATCGCGCCTTGGCGGACATAGGTGATGATCTCCATGTCTGCATGCGGATGCGGGGGAAAGCCCGTGTTGGGGGCGATCTCGTCGTCGTTCCACACTCGCAAGCTCCCGTGGCCGAGACGCTCCGGGTCAGTGATGCTTCGCTTTGAGCCAGCCGTGGTCTGCGCCGCCAAGGGCGGCGAACGGTCTCCTCTCGATCATGGTAGTGTCCTCCGTTACATCACTTAAGAATTTACGCGTTGAAGCCGCCGTCGACATTCAGCGTCGCTCCAGTGATATAGGCAGCCGCCGGGCTTGCCAGAAACGCAACGGCCGCAGCCACCTCTTCGGGTTTGCCGTAACGGCCGAGCGCCGTCGCCGTTTTCTGCAGGCCGGCAAAGTCACCGTTACCCGCCGGGTTCATGTCGGTATCAATGGGACCCGGCTGGACATTATTTACGGTGATGCCCTTGGGACCCAAATCACGAGCCCAGCCGCGGGTATAGGCGGCGACGGCGCCTTTTGTGGCCGAATAGTCGGAAGCGCCTGGCCAAGGCGTGGAGTCGCCCGCGACCGAGCCGATCG
>DATFVO010000129.1:0-9558 GCA_035260265.1 Methyloceanibacter sp. | reverse complement strand
GGTGAGGGGAGCGACCGTGCGGCTGAAGGCAACCGAGGAATCAGTCATCAGGCTCGCGACCTCGAACGGGGTATAGTTGGTCTCGTCGGGATGGTCATCGTCGGCCTCCGGCGCGCCGACCACTTCTGCATCGCGATAGGTCGGCGCCGGCGCTTCCTGATGGGCTTTGGGGAAAAGGCTCGGGAGCGACATTCCGCCGACGCTCGCATAGGCGAAGAGCTTGGCCGGCGGAGGCGGCGCGCCCTGCTCATGCGTCTCGACGGCGAGCGTGGGCTCGGCGTCCATGGTCGGCGTGAAGGAGGCGAAGATCGGCTTCGGAGTGGCGGCGGCCGGCTGAGCTTGCGCTGGCGTGGCGTCGGGCTCGGCCTGGGCTACGGTCTCGGTATCAGTCTCGGTGTCGCTCGCGTCATCTGCGTCAGCCACTTCCTCTTCCTCGGCAGCAGGCTTCACGCGGACCGCCGCGGCGAGTTTGGTCTGCGCCACGATGCCCTCTGCCACGGCAGTTTTGTAGTCTTGCGGCGTGATGGGCTTGCCGTCGATCGGCACATATTTCGAGTGGCCGTCGGGGAAGAGGGCGGCGAGCTCAAGCCGAGGAATTCTTGGCCACATGCGCACCCTGCCGGTGTCGACATGAACGAAGGGGACGCCGGAGGTCGGGTAATATCCGACGCCGCCCCATTCCCACACGAGCGCAGAGTTGCGCAGCACTTTGACGGGGACGTCGGGGAAGGTGATATCGGCGGCCTTGCCGAGGATATGCTGGCTGCGCTTGGCCTGGCCGCCGCCGTGCCTGCGTAAATTGGCGTTGGTCTCGGCGGTGCGATAGCCGCAGATGAGATGGACGGGAACTTGTGAGCCGAGCTCTTTGTGCAGGGTCCAGATGTGGTCGATCAGCACCGGGTCCATGCTGGTTTCTTTATCGGCCCGCCAATCGCGCATAAAGGTGTTGAGGCGCTTCAGAGCATCCGCGTCATATTTGCCGTCGCGCTTATAGGTGACGGTGATCGTCTCTTTGGTGTGGATGTTGTAGATGGTGAGGGTGCGGGTCTCGCCGGTCGCGCTCGCCCGATAGGTCGTGGCGGACCACCAACCTGCGGCGGTCAGTAGCATAAGGCCGGCGCCCAGCACGGCGCGACGCGCGACACTCCCCCGAATCCGCATCCCTGACTTTCCCTCGCCGGCTCCCCAGCCGGTTTCCCCGTAAGGTAACAAGCCATGAGAGGCCAGGCACCTCGCGGGCGGCACCCCTCCTGCCGTCCGTTAACGATGAGTATTAGCCAAATTGCGGGAAAAACAAGGCAAACAAGTTACCGAGACGCAGAATCTCGGACTAGAGTTAACAGGATTTCCACAGGTTCCTTTAGAGTCTAGAAGCCCAGCGCAGCCGCCATGCGGGCGTCATGACCGTAAATATCTGCGTAATTTGAGGTCGATCCGTCTTCGTTCACCTTGAGGGTAAAGTAGGTGATGTAGACCGGGATTCTTTGCCGCAGTGCAACATGACTGTCGTAACCATCTGAAATGGCCGAGGCGACGCGCGCCTCGTTCCACCCCTGGTCGTGCTTCAACAGAATAAGGGCGAGCTGATCTGGGTTCTCGACCCGCATGCAGCCATGGCTTTCGGTCCTGACCGGCTGGGCAAACAGGAATTTCTGCGGCGTGTCGTGCATGTAGACGTCGTGCTTGTTGGGAAACACAAATTTGACGTGACCAAGCACGTTGTCTGGCCCGGGCGGCTGATAGATCTCGAAATTGCGGATATCCATCTGGTTCCAATCGACCGTGCCAGGATCGACATCACGGCCGAGATATTTGATGCGCAGCTTGTGACGCTCGAACACCGACGTGTTCCATCCGCCCCCGCTGAAGAACCAGGCAGCCTCCTCGCGAAGATAAGGCCTGATCTCCTCGACCTTGATCGAGGTCGGCACGTTCCAGAACGGGTTGAACACGATCTCCTGCATCTCGCCGGAGAAGACCGGCGTCTGCTTGTCCGGCTTGCCGGTGACGACGCGCGTCGCATGCACGGTCTTGTTGTCATCGACCACGCGCAGCATGAACTCGGGAATGTTGACGGTCACGTAGTAAGGACCGAGGTCGTGCGGCAGCCAGCGCCAGCGTTCCATGTTGACCAGGATAGCCCTGATCTTTGCAGGATTTCCCGACGTGTGCGAGGGCTGCTGGCCGTTGAGCAGGCGGCGCATGCCGGGTCCCACCATGCCGTCGGGAAGCAGGCCGTGCGCCGCTTGGAAGCGCTCCACGGCTTCCACCAGCGCAGCGTCAAATGTGTTCCCATCGGCTTTCGAACGGGATGGTACATCGAGCCGCTTGCGCAGCAATGCCACTTGTTCGTGTTGGATGCCCATCTTGAGCATGGGGCCATCTGGGATGATAGTGATGACGGCCAACTTGTCCTTCTCTACCTTGTCTCCGCGGAGCTCGAGTAGTTTCTGCCGCAAGGCTTCGAACTGAGGCTGATCCGGCTGGAAGCTTCGCAAATACGCCGCCGGATCAGATCGGATGGCGATCGAATCGATGACTTCGGTAGGATCAGGCAACGCGAGGCTGGGGTCGAGATTCTCGCTCAAGCGGCTTGGAACTATGCGCCCGCCCCTCGCATCGTCGGCGTAGGCGAGAACAGCGAAGCTGACCTTGATCTCGGCGGCGGCAAGCCAGTCGGTGGCTTTGGGATCCGAAGCATTGAACGTGTCTGGCTTCGGCAGGACGTAGTCAGAGGTGCGGAGGCCGTAGTCGTCAGCCTTAGCGATCTCCTCCAACACCGCCTTCCCCCGATCGGTGAGGCCATTGTCGTCGACCCATAAGAGATGCTGCCCAGGCTGTGAGTAATATTCGACCAGCGCGCCTTGCTCGCTCTTCTTCGCGCCTGAGGTCGCGGTGAATTTCTCCGAAAGGCGATTCTGTACCGCGATGCGGATCGCCTCTGTCGGACTGATCAAGGCCGCAGGCACATCGGGCTCTGCAGCGAGCGCCGGCGCATGCAAGAGGGCCGCGAGAGCCAAGATCAGAGCAACCCGACAAGCCGCCCGCATCATTTCCTTTCCCCTGAATCCGACCCGGTGTGATTCTCGTGACCAATCAGTCAGTTAGGCCTAGACTCGAGCCCGATCTCGCGCATCTTTCGGTAGAGGGTCGACCTGCCGATGCGTAGCCGGCGCGCGATCTCGGTCATGCGTCCCCGGTAGCGCCCGAAGGCGAGACGGATCATGTCGGCTTCGACAGCCTCAAGCGGGCGGATGTCGCCCGAGTCGCTCAAGGCGGGAATGCCGATGCCATTTTTGCCGTTGGCCAAAGGCACGTGAATTGTTGTGGGTGTGCTCGCTGACTCTCCGAGCATGACCGGCCCCTCGATGCGCGGCATCGGATCTTTGGGCGCTGGCGCAGGCGGCACGGTCACAGCATAGCCTTCGACATGGGCTGCGATCTGCGGAAACTCGTTGACAGTGAGCATGGCCGTGTCGGCGAGGACCACTGCGCGGAACACTGCGTTCTCGAGCTGGCGGATATTGCCCGGCCAGGTGTAGCGCTTGAGCATCGCGCTCGCCTCGGCATCGATGCCGTCGATAGGCTTGCCCTCTTCAGCCGCGAATCTCGCGATGAAATGGCGGACGAGCTCCGGCAGGTCCTCGAGCCGCTCGCGCAACGGCGGCACCCAGATCGGAAAGACGTTGAGCCGGTAATAGAGGTCCTCGCGGAAGCGACCTTGGTTGACGAGGCTGATCAGGTTCTGACTGGTCGCGGCCATCAGGTGGACGTCAATCGCGCCATCTTGCAAAGCGCGGAGCAGCCTCACCTGAAAGGCGAGCGCAAGCTCGCCGATTTCGTCGAGAAAGAGCGTGCCCTGGTCTGCTTCAATGAATTTCCCGGCGTGCCTGTTAGAAGCATCGCCGAAGGAGTCACTCTCGTGGCCGAATAGAAGTTTGGCGATCTCATTCTCGGGCACAGCGCCGCAATTGGCGGTGACGAAAGGCTTCGACTTTCTCGCGCACTCGCCGTGGATGGCGCGGGCGATCAGTTCTTTGCCAACGCCCGACTCGCCCTCGATCAGAACCGGAATGGTCGAATTGGCGGCCCGCTTGCCAAGCTCGATGACACGCTCCATTGAAGCGCTGCCGGCGATTAGGTCGGCGAAGCCGAGCTCGCCCTTTGCCGAGGCCTTGATGCGAACGAGCTCGTCCGCGAGCGCCTCGATCTTGAGCGCATTCTTGATCGAGATCTCAAGCCGCTCCGGGCTCACAGGCTTGACCACAAAGTCGAAGGCGCCGGAGCGCATCGCTGCCAAAGCGGCGTCGATGCCGCCTTGGGCAGTTTGCACGATGACTGGAGTCTTGTGCGGCAAGGCCCGGATTGCGGTCAACAGAGCCATTCCGTCGCTGCCCGGCATCAGGTCGAGCAATACGAGGCTAATATCGCCCGCAGCGTCCGTGCGAAGCATGGCAACGGCCTTGTCGCCGCTTTCGGCGACAGCGACGCCATAGCCGAACCGCTTGATTGTCTCTTCGATAATACGACGTTGGGCATGGTCGCCGTCGGCGACCAGGATGCGTTTTGGCATGACGAAGGACTCGATACAGTTACGCGAAACGCTACGGTGCGGGCGCAGGGCCCCGAACCATTCCATGCGGCCCAAGGGAAGCTGCGCCTGTGCCAAAACTGTGCGGCGGAAGGGTAAATATCCCCTTTAACTCGGTTCGATTTTGGTGAGGCTGTGGCTCTGGCGCCCTCCAAAATGCCGAGAAGGCGTGGTCTATGGCCTTGCGAGCGCGGCGCCGCCTACCCACTCTAACGGGCCATTGCCGCCAATCTGATGAGGATCTGAAAGACGCCAATGCTGCCCAAACTGACCGCATGGCCGGAGCACCCGGTTTTCGCCGCGACTGCCGCCGCCAAAGCCAAGGCGAAGCACCGCTCACTTGCTCCGGCCGGAGCCAAGCCCAAGCTCGGCAAGCTGCCCGAATGGAATCTCGCCGACCTTTATAAGGGCCCCGACGCTCCCGAGCTTAAGGCCGACCTTGCGAGCTCTGAGAGCGCGGCCGACGCCATGCAGGCGCGCTACGCCGGCAAGCTCGCAAACCTGTTGGACAACGGCAAAGGCGGTGTGGAGATCGCCCAGGCCGTCCGCGAATACGAGGCGCTCAACGACGTGATGGGTCGCATCGTCTCTTATGCGAGCCTGCTGTACGCCGCCGACACAGCCGATCCTAAGCGCCAGAAATTCTTCGGCGATACCCAGGAGAAGATCACCGCGATTTCCTCAAAGCTCCTGTTCTTCCCGCTCGAGCTCAACCGCATCGACGACGATGCACTCGAGAAGGCAATGTCGGAGTCGGAGCTCAGTCATTACCGGCCGTGGCTCGAGGATCTGCGCAAAGAGAAACCCTATCAGCTCGAAGACAAGCTCGAGCAGTTGTTCCACGAGAAGGCGATAACGGCGCGCGGCGCGTGGGACCGGTTATTCAGCGAGACCATGACGGCGCTCCGATTCGATGTCGACGGCGAGAAGCTAAGCCTCGAGCCGACGCTTAATCGCCTGCTTGAGCAGGATGAGGTGAAGCGCAAGGCCACTGCAGAAGCCTTGGCCAGAGTGTTCAAGGAGAATCTGCGGCTGTTCACGCTGATCACCAACACCCTCGCCAAGGACAAAGAGATTTCTGACCGCTGGCGAGGCTTCATCGACGTCGCCGACTCGCGACACCTCGCCAATCGCGTAGAGAAGGAAGTGGTCGACGCTCTCGTCGCCGCGGTGCGCGAGGCGTACCCGCGCATCTCGCATCGTTATTACGCGATGAAGGCTAAATGGCTCGGCAAGAAGAAGCTCGCTCATTGGGACCGCAACGCGCCGTTGCCGGAAGAACCGAAGCAGGTGATCGGCTGGGACGACGCGCGCAAGACAGTGCTTACTGCCTATGGCGATTTCTCGCCGCGCATGGCCGACATTGCCGGGAAGTTCTTCGCCAAGGGCTGGATTGACGCGCCGGTGAGGGAGGGGAAGTCGCCCGGCGCCTTCTCGCACCCCACCGTGCCGAGCGCGCACCCCTATATCCTGCTTAACTATCAGGGCAAGCCGCGCGACGTGATGACGCTCGCGCATGAGCTTGGCCACGGCGTGCACCAGGTGCTCGCCAACAAGCAAGGTCCGCTGATGGCGCCGACGCCGCTTACGCTTGCCGAAACGGCGAGCGTGTTCGGCGAGATGTTGACCTTCCGCGCGCTTCTCGACCAGGCGCCGTCATCGCGCGAGCGCAAGGCGCTGCTCGCCGCCAAGGTCGAGGACATGATCAACACGGTGGTTCGCCAGATCGCCTTCTACAATTTCGAGCGCAAGGTGCACACCGAGCGGCGCGACGGCGAACTCACCAACGAACGGCTTGGCGAGATCTGGCTTGAAGTGCAGAAGGAGAGCTTGGGACCGGCCATCGATCTCAAGCCCGGCTACGAAACTTTCTGGGCCTACATCCCGCACTTCATCCACGCGCCGTTCTACGTCTATGCCTATGCCTTCGGCGATTGCCTCGTGAATTCGCTCTATGCGGTCTACGAAAAGGCCGATAAAGGCTTCGCCGCGCGCTATCTCGACATGCTCGCGGCTGGCGGCACCAAGCATCACAAGGATCTGCTCGCGCCGTTCGGGCTCGATGCCTCCGACCCGACCTTCTGGTCGATGGGGCTTAAGGTCATCGAAGGCCTGATCGACGAGCTCGAAGCCATTGACGCGAGGTCTCCGGCCAAGCGCTAATCCCTGTGCCGTTGTACGCCACTCTCGGGCTTGGGCTTGCCTCGCTCTATGCCGCCTTCCGAGGCTTCGAAGCTCGCCTCGCAGTCGCCATCGCCGCCGCATGCTTCCTCATCGGCGCGGGGTTCGGCCATATCAGCGATATTATCGTGGCCGGCAACCTTGCCCCTGGCAATGCCGGCCCGATCATGGTCACCGACTTTCTCACTCCCATCGCCATTCTTGGGCTGCTGTTCTTCGCGAAAGAGAGGCGCCAGCCCAAATCGCCAGCCACGCTCGCGCTCGAGGCCGAGCTTGAGAATGCCCGCAAGGCGATGCGCCAATATCGCGACGCGCTCAGCCAACTCTGCAAGGATTGAAGCCTCGCGCGCGGGATCAGCGCTCAGTGGTGCGCGAATACCTCCGTGGTGCCGTCTTTCTTGATCAGTAGCACGTCATAGGGTTCGCTCTCGGCGCCTTGCTCCATCCCCGGAGCGCCGACCGGCATACCTGGGACCGTGAGACCGACGGCGTCCGGATGCTCGACGACGAGTCGCTTAATGTCGGGCGCCGGCACATGGCCCTCGATGACATAGCCGTCGATCTTGGCGGTGTGGCAGGAGGCAAGCTCGAGCTGATGCCCGCCTGCTGCTTGATCTCGGCGAGCATTCCGGGCTCGGTCGGGTGCACCGTCGGGAGGAGGCCATTCGCCTCGAGGTGCTTGACCCAATTGCCGCAACAGGTGCAGATCGCCGACTTCCACACCTCGACCGAGCTGTCCATCGCGGCAAAGGCCGGCGAGGTCCAAAGCATCGCGAGAGACAGAGCTAAGACGGGTCGCATGGCCATCGGCATATTCTCTCACGATTGCAAGAATGACGGGTTTCACGGCCGCAGATTTCCTGCCCCAGATAGCGATCATTGTGGGCCATTGGAGGACGGGGCGCAATTTGGTCTCCTATATGAGAGAGACTTGTCTCGCGTGAAGTTACCGCCTCTATGAACGAGCGCCAATCAGACAAGGAGAAGAACAGGTTCAGCGCCCGCGCGCTCCGCTACGGCAGAGTTGGCGCCAATGTCGGCGGCGTGGTGGCGCGCTTTGCGGCGACGCGGCTGTTCGGGTTCGATCCGGCCCGCGACAAGGAGGCCGCCTCGCTTGCCGCCGCGCTCGGCGGGCTGAAAGGCCCGATCATGAAGGTGGCGCAACTGCTTGCCACCATCCCCGAGGCGCTTCCCGCCGAATATGCCGCCGAGCTTGGCCAGCTCCAGAGCCACGCCCCGCCCATGGGCTGGCTCTTCGTGCGGCGGCGCATGGCCGCCGAGCTTGGTCCCGATTGGGAATCGAAGTTCGCAACATTCGCGCATGAAGCTGCGGCCTCGGCCTCACTCGGCCAGGTGCATCGCGCGACGAGCCATGACGGCCGCGCGTTTGCCGCCAAGCTGCAATATCCCGACATGCAGTCGGCGGTCGAAGCCGACCTCGCGCAGCTTTCCGTCCTCTTCTCCATCCACGCCCGTATGCGTCCGGCGATCGAGACCTCCGAGATGCTGAAGGAGATCGCCGCGCGGCTCCGCGAGGAGCTCGACTACAATCTCGAAGCGCGCCACATGCGGCTCTACGCGCTGATCTTCAAAGACGATCCGCTGATCCGCGTGCCGGAGGTGCTGCCGGAGCTTTCAACCAGTCGGCTGCTCACTATGACGTGGCTCGACGGGCGGCGGCTGCTCGATTACACCGGCCGCCCCATCGAGGAGCGCAACCAGATCGCGCGCGCCATGTTCCGCGCCTGGTGGTACCCGTTCAGTCATTACGGGATGATCCACGGCGACCCGCATCTCGGCAATTACAACGTGTTCGAAGACCGCGAGGGGAGAGCTGCCGGCATCAACCTGCTCGACTATGGCTGCATGCGCACCTTCGCGCCGAAATTCATCCAGGGCGTGATCGATCTTTATCACGGGCTGCTGCGCAGCGACCGCGCGCTGATCGTGCACGCTTACGAGACCTGGGGCTTCGCTGGCCTCTCCAATGAGCTGATCGACATCCTCAACATCTGGGCGAACTTCATCTACGGCCCGATGCTCGAGGACCGCGTGCGCACCATCGCCGACAAGGTGAGCCCCGGCATGTATGGCAGGCGCGAAGCCTTCCGGGTGCATCAGGGCCTGCGCGACAAGGGGCCGGTCAAGGTGCCGCGTGCGTTCGTGTTCATGGACCGCGCCGCGATCGGGCTCGGCGGCGTGTTCCTGCATCTCAATGCCGAGCTGAACTACCACCGCCTGTTCGACGACACGATCGCCGGCGCAGATCTCGCCGACGTAGCCGGGCGCCAGCGCGCTTCCTTCACCGCGGCCGGTGTCCCTCAGCCCGAGGGCTCATCCTGAGGGCCTCGCGACCTTTATGACGAAAGAGGTTCACCTGGCCGGTCGTCGCTTGTCCTGGACGGTGAAGCCTAATTGTCCGAGCACCCTTACGGCTCCTGTCTTTCCGCCCTCGAAGTCACTGGAGCCAAGTCGCTCGCCTGTGGCGAATTCATAAGCTGTGCCCAAGATTGCTTTCGGCGGATAACGGCGTCCTGCCCAGGCCAGCTCATAGATCGTCGTAGGGGCGAAGCCATGCTCAGAGAAGAACCGCTCGGGCCCCAGTCGGTCGTACTCTTTTATCGCGCGCAAACACGTCAGAGCGGGTCACGTGGTTCCAGGCTATCATTTACGCGTTCCTCCAGGATCGTATTGGCTTGGACTTCCGCCCCGCCCATGGGTGAGGCGTGTCCGGTGTGCCAGCGCCACTCGGAGTTTACTTCGGCTTTTTTCGCGGATCGTCTTTC
>DATFVO010000128.1:0-6432 GCA_035260265.1 Methyloceanibacter sp. | reverse complement strand
GGGCGGCAAGCAATATCGCGTGGCGCCAAACGATGTCATCGAGATCGAGAAGATCGCCGGAAAGCCTGGCGATATTATCGAGCTTTCGGAGGTCATCCTCCTTGGCGGCGACGGCGGCCCCAAGGCTGGCAGCCCGACCATTGCCGGCGCTCTCGTCGCCGCCGAGGTGATCGAGCAAAAGCTCAGCGACAAGATCGTGGTTTTCAAGAAGAAGCGGCGTGCCAATTACCGCCGCAAGAAAGGCCATCGCCAGGCGCTGACCGCACTCCGTATCACTGAGATCCTCACCGACGGCAAGAAGCCATCCAAGGCGGCGCCGGAGCAGGAGCTGAAAAAGGCTGAGAAGAAGGCCGAAACTCCCGCGACCGGGGCTGAGGCCGAAAAGAAACCGGCAGCGAAGAAGGCTGAAGCTAAGCCGGCAGCCAAGAAGCCAGTAACCAAATCAGCGGCCAAGGCGCCTGCCAAGAAGCCTGCAGCCAAACCAAAGAAGAAGTAAGGACTAAAACCCATGGCACATAAGAAAGCAGGCGGCTCATCGCGCAACGGGCGCGACTCGATCGGTCGCAGGCTCGGGGTCAAGAAGTCGGGCGGCCAGCACGTGCTTGCCGGAAACATTATTGTCCGCCAGCGCGGTACGAAGTGGCATCCCGGCGACGGCGTCGGGGTCGGCAAGGACCACACACTGTTCGCGCTGCGCGAGGGCGAAGTCAGCTACGCGACCAAGCAGAAGGGCCGCGTCTACGTGTCGGTAAAGCCACACTAGGGTCTCTGCCTTCAATTTGCCTCCGTCTTGTCTCGCCCGCGGGCGTGCTAGCGTGTAGCCTCGCCTCCGTGACCATCAGAACAGCAAGATTGTTGTTGCGCGCACCCGAGCTTGCGGACGCAAGACCGATCAGCCTGCTCGCCGGCGACTACGAGGTGGCGAGCATGACTGGCACGATCCCTCATCCCTATACCGAGCGCATGGCCGCCGATTGGATCGCAAGCGTGCTCGACGGCGAAGAAGGCGTCGTGTTCGCGATCGTGCATTCAGACACGTTGATCGGCTGCGCCGGCTACCGCGCGTTCAGCCAGGATCATGCCGAGCTCGGCTATTGGATCGGCAAGCCTTATTGGGGCATGGGCTACGCCACCGAAGCCGTACGCGCGCTTGTGCGGTATGCCTTCTCGACCGACGGCTTTGCCTATCTCACTGTAGGCCATTTCAGCGACAACCCAGCCTCGGCGCGGGTGATTGCCAAAGCGGGCTTCACGAGTGCCGGCAAAGAGCTGCGCGACTGTGCGGCGCGGGGGGAAAAGGCCTATTGCCTGACCTACCGGCTCGACCGCGAGAGTGCGCTTGCGGAGCTTGCCAAGGCACAAGCCTAGCGCGGGTTTCTGTCCCTCACGATATTCGCTGTTACCGTAGTGTATTGGAAAGCCGCTGGTGCTAATGCCTCCCCATGCAATTCCTCGACGAGGCCAAGGTCTATGTCCGCTCAGGCGATGGCGGCAACGGATGCGTGAGCTTCCGGCGGGAGAAGTTCGTCGAATTCGGCGGACCTGACGGAGGCGCTGGGGGCCGGGGCGGGAACGTGATCGTCGAATGCGTGGCGAACCTCAATACGCTGCTCGACTACCGCTATAAGCAGCACTTCAAGGCGAAGAAGGGCGGCCACGGCAAGGGCCAGAACCGCTCAGGCGCCAAGGGCGCCGATGTAGTGCTGAAAGTGCCGCCCGGCACGCAGGTCTTTGATGAGGACGGCGAGACCCGAATTGCCGACCTGATCAATCCAGGCGACCGCATCGTGCTGTTGCGGGGCGGCAACGGGGGCTTCGGCAACGCGCACTTCAAGTCATCCACCAACCAGGCGCCGCGCCATGCCAATCCCGGGCAACCAGGCGAGGAGCTGAACATCTGGCTCAGGCTGAAGCTCATCGCCGATTCCGGTATCATCGGCCTGCCTAACGCCGGCAAGTCGACCTTCCTCGCCGCGGTGAGCGCGGCCAAGCCCAAGATCGCCGACTATCCCTTCACCACGCTTCATCCCAATCTCGGCGTGGTGCGGATCGACGGCTTCGACTTCGTGCTCGCCGATATTCCCGGCTTGATCGAGGGTGCTCATGAGGGGGCCGGCATCGGCGACCGCTTCCTCGGCCATGTCGAGCGCACCGCCGTGCTGCTCCATCTCATCGATGCCACACTTCCCGACGTGGCAGAGGCTTACGCCGTCGTGCGCGGCGAGGTGGAAGCCTATGGCGCGGGACTTGAGGACAAGCCGGAGGTCGTCGCTCTATCGAAGGCCGACGCCGTGCCAAAGGATGAGCTCAAGAAAAAGGCCCGGACCCTGAAGAAGAAGGCACGCACTGAGCCGCTCATCGTCTCTGCCGCCGCCGGAGAGGGTGTGCCGCAAGTCCTTCGCGCGCTCGCCGCAGAGATCAAGTCCGTGCGTGCGGCGACGAAACAAGAGACAGCGGCTGCGGCTTCGCCATCGCAAAGGTGGCGACCATGAGAGAGGAATGGATCAAAGCGAAGCGCGTCGTCGTCAAGATCGGCTCCTCGCTTCTGGTTGACGCTGCAACCGGCATGCTCAGAGGCGCCTGGCTCGCCTCGCTTGCCGACGACGTCACCGCGCTTCGCAAAGGCTGCAAGGATGTGATCGTAGTCTCCTCTGGAGCGATTGCGCTTGGCCGCAACGCGCTCAAGCTGCCCAAAGGATCGCTCAAGCTCGAGGACAGCCAGGCCGCAGCGGCGGTCGGCCAGATCGACCTTGCTCATGCCTATGAGGATACGTTCCGCGCCCGCGGCCTCGTCGCAGCGCAAATTCTTCTGACGCTCAGCGATACCGAGGAGCGCAGGCGCTACCTCAATGCGCGCAACACCATGACCACGCTGCTCAAGCTCGGCGCGGTGCCGGTGGTCAACGAGAACGATACGGTGGCGACGACCGAAATCCGCTACGGCGACAACGACAGACTCGCCGCGCGCGTCGCCTCGATGATGAGCGCCGATTGCCTCGTGCTCTTATCTGACGTGGATGGCTTTTACACTGCGCCACCCGATACAAATCCGGATGCGTGCAAGCTAGACGAGGTGGTAGAGATCACGCCTGAGATCGAAGCCATGGCCGGCGATATCGGCTCGGAGATCTCCAAAGGCGGCATGGTCACCAAGATCGAGGCGGCCAAGATCGCGGTCCATGGCGGCACTGACATGGTCATCGCCAGCGGCAAGGTGCTGAACCCGCTACAGGCGCTTGCCAAGAAAGGAACCGGCACCTGGTTCCTGGCACGCTCGGACCCGGTGACAGCGCGCAAGCGCTGGATCGCAGGCACGCTCGAGCCAAAGGGCGCCTTCATCGTAGACAGAGGAGCTGCGGCGGCGCTCGCCTCTGGGAAGAGTCTGCTTCCGGCCGGCGTCACGCGCGTCGAGGGGAGCTTCGAGCGCGGCGATGCGGTGGTGATCAGGAACGGCGAGGGCGCCGAGCTTGGCCGCGGGCTCGCCGCTTACGACCACGAGGAGGCGAAAGCCATCATCGGCCGCAAGAGCAGTGAAATTGCTGACATTCTCGGCTATTTTGGCCGCCCCGAGCTGATCCACCGGGACGACATGGTCCTGCAACGGAAGATGTGAATTGAGCGCCGTCGCTGACAGACCCGAAGCGAGCATCGAGCCGATGATGCTCTATATGGGGCGGCTTGCCCGCGAGGCGACGCGCGAGCTTGCGCTCGCCTCGACCGCGCAGAAAAACGAAGCGCTCGAACGGATGGCCGCGCGCCTCGAAGTTGGAAGCGAGCAGATCATCGAAGCCAACCGCCAGGACCTTGAAGCCGCGCGCAGCAAGGGCCGCGATCTCGCCTTCCTCGACCGACTGATGCTGGACGGATTGCGCGTGGCGGGCATGGCGCGCGGTTTGCGCGAGGTTGCAGCGCTTCGCGATCCCGTGGGGCAGACCATTGCCAAATGGACGCGGCCGAACGGGCTCGAAATCTCGCGCGTGCGGGTGCCGCTCGGCGTCATCGGCATCATCTACGAGTCGAGGCCGAACGTGACGGCAGATGCCGCGGCGCTCTGCCTCAAGTCCGGCAACGCGGTGATCCTGAGAAGCGGCTCGGACAGCTTCCTCACCTCACTCGTCATCGCGAATCTGTTGAACGAAGCGGTGACTGCGACAGGTCTACCGTCGGCTTCAATCCAGCTTGTGCCGACAACCGACCGTGCCGCGGTTGGCTACATGCTCAGCGGTCTTGGCGGCGCCATCGACGTCATCGTGCCGCGGGGCGGCAAGGACCTGGTCGCCCGCGTGCAGACCGAGGCGCGCGTCCCGGTATTCGCGCATCTGGAAGGCGTCTGCCATGTCTATGTGCAAGCCTCTGCCGATCTCGACATGGCAAAACGGATTGTGCTCAACGCCAAGATGCGGCGCACTGGCGTATGCGGCGCGGTTGAGACGTTGCTCGTCGACCGTCGGGCTGGGCCTACCCATCTCGGCCCGCTCGTCGAAATGCTGATCGAGGCCGGCTGCGAGGTGAGAGGCGATCCCGAGACGCAGCGCGCCGACACGCGCGTGAGGCCAGCGAGCGACGACGATTGGCCTAAGGAGTTTCTCGACGCTATCATCGCGGTGAGAGTTGTCGATGGCCTCGATGAGGCGATCGATCACATCGCCCATTACGGTTCGCAACACACTGAAGCCATCATCACCGAGGATCGCGCTGAGGCAGAGGAATTCCTCGCCCGCGTCGACAGCGCAATCGTGCTGCACAACGCCTCAACTCAGTTCGCCGATGGCGGCGAGTTCGGCATGGGTGCCGAAATCGGCATCGCTACTGGCCGCTTCCACGCGCGCGGGCCGGTGGGCGTTGAGCAACTCACGACCTTCAAATATGTCGTACGCGGCTCGGGCCAGACGCGGCCGTGAGCCTTTTCGTCTTTGCAGTTGATTTTCGGGGGAGGGGCGAATTTGCCTAAGCAAAAATCGAAGAAGCTCAAGAAGCAGGCGAAACAGGAGAAGCGGGCCAAGGCGAACAAGGCCCCGAAACCTGCAAAACTCGCAAAGCAACTAGAGCGCGCCGAGCAGAAGCAGGCGAAGCAAGTGAAGCGCAGCGAAAAGAAGCAGGCAAAGCGCGCCAAAAAGGCGGCCCACGCGGTGAAGCGATCCTCAAAGCGGAGCAAAAAGCCCGATCGAAAAGAGAAAGGGAAGACTCACGCGTCCCTGCGGGATATTGCGCAACTGCCGATGGCCGCACCGAACATGCGCATCGGTCTCTTGGGAGGCTCATTCAATCCGCCGCACCAAGCTCATGTCGAAATCAGCCTCGCGGCGCTGAAGCGGCTTGATCTCGACCGGGTGTGGTGGCTCGTCACCCCGGGCAACCCGCTGAAGAATGGCTCAGACCTTCCAGGGCTGGGAAAGCGCCTGCAAGCTGCCAGGAATCTGGCCGCCAGGCACCCCGGCATCGGGGTCACAGGCTTCGCCGGACAAAAAGCCTCCCCGTATACAATTGACGTGCTTGCCGAGTTGAAGCGCCGCTTTCCAGCTGTGAAGTTCGTTTGGCTAATGGGGGCCGACAACCTCGCTGACTTCCACCGTTGGCGCGCCTGGGAACATATTTTCAGGCTGGCGCCAATTGCCGTTCTTGATCGTCCGACATTCCGGCTCAAGGCCCGCGCCAGCAAAGCTGCGCACCGATTCTCGGTGTTTCATGTGGACGAATCAGATGCGTCCGGCCTCGCGCAGCTCGCGCCGCCGGCGTGGACCATTCTCACGCACAGGCTCTCGCCGCTTTCGTCCACAACGCTCCGAGCCAGCAAGGCCAAGAAGGAGAAGGGGAAAGACAAGAACAGGAAGAACGACAAAAAGGTCAAAAAACACTAGCTATTGAAAGCGTAACGCCGCCCATACTATCTTTGTGGCGCGAAGCGGCAACCAACACGTTTAATGCGCGTTTAGGCGAGGCTGGATCCTCAAAACCGCTTCCGCAAGGAACAATGGCAGAAGGACAATCACCTCAACATGCGCTCAGCTAGAGAGGGTGCCAGACGTGGCACGCCTCCCTCCGGACTTGCGTCATTTCGCGCCAGTCCGAACACTCTCCTCGATGTCGTGCTCGACACGCTCGACGCCGCAAAGGCCGAAGACGTCGTGACCATCGACCTCCAGGGGAAGACCTCGATCGGCGACCATATGGTGCTCGCATCGGGGCGCTCGCAGCGGCACGTAGGGGCCGTCGCGGACCAACTCATCAAAAAGCTCAAAGATGAAGGCTATGGTCGCGCCCGCGTGGAAGGGCAGCCCCATTGCGATTGGCTGCTGATCGACACCGGCGACGTCATCGTGCATATCTTTCGGCCCGAGGTGCGTGAGTTCTATAACCTCGAGAAGATGTGGTCTGCCGACCGGCCCATGGAGCGGCTTGTGATCTGATTAGCCGCCTCCGCCACAAGGCCTG
>DATFVO010000127.1:0-3058 GCA_035260265.1 Methyloceanibacter sp. | reverse complement strand
TGGCTGCTCGCGCTCTATGTTGCGCTCGCCGAGGAACAGGGCGCCGACCACGCCAAGCTCACCGGCACGGTGCAGAACGACATCCTCAAGGAATATCTCTCGCGCGGGACCTACATCTTCCCGCCTACCCCCTCGCTCCGGCTGATCAAGGACGTGATCGTCTACACCAACCGTGAGATGCCGAAATGGAACCCGACCAATGTGTGCTCCTATCATTTGCAGGAGGCAGGGGCGACGCCGGGTCAGGAGCTTGCCTTCGCGCTCGCCACGGCAGAAGCCGTACTCGATGAGGTGAAGAACTCTGGCGAAGTGCCGTCCGAGCAGTTTCCAAAGGTCGTCGGCAGCATCTCGTTCTTCGTCAATGCCGGCGTTCGCTTTATCACCGAAGTCTGCAAGATGCGCGCCTTCGTCGAGCTGTGGGACGAGATCGCCGAGAAGCGCTACGTAGTGAAGGATCCCGCGCTCCGCAGATTCCGCTATGGCGTGCAGGTCAATTCGCTGGGGCTGACCGAGCAGCAGCCCGAAAACAATGTCTACCGCATCCTGCTGTCGATGCTTGCCGTGACGCTGTCGAAGAAGGCGCGGGCGCGCGCCGTACAGCTTCCAGCCTGGAACGAAGCGCTTGGGCTGCCGCGACCGTGGGACCAGCAATGGTCGCTCAGGCTGCAGCAGATCTTGGCCTACGAGACTGACCTCCTCGACTACGGCGATATCTTCGACGGCTCGGTCGAGATCGACCGCAAGGTCGAAGAGTTGAAGGAAGAGGCGCGCGCCGAGCTTGCCAAGATCCAGTCGATGGGCGGCGCGGTTGCTGCCATCCACTACATGAAGGAGGCGTTGATCGCGTCCAACGCCGCACGCGTGCAAGCCATCGAGAAGGGCGAACAGGTTCTGGTCGGCGTCAACGCCTATACCGAGACCGAGCCGTCGCCGCTCGCCGGCGGCATCGAAGGCATCATCACCGTGCCTGAGTCGGTCGAGATTGAGCAGGTGGCAGCCCTTCAGACTTGGCGGCGCGATCGCGACGAGAAGGCGGTGAATCAGGCGCTGATCGATTTGAAATCTGCGGCAGCCGAGGGCCGCAACATCATGCCGCCCTCGATTGCAGCGGCGCAGGCCGGCGTGACCACCGGCGAATGGGGCCAGGTGTTGCGCGAGGTGTTCGGCGAGTACCGCGCGCCGACCGGCATCCACGCCAAGCATCACGTCGACAAGGCAAGGATCGAGGACGTGCGCCGTCTGGTCGAGGAGGTCTCAAGCAGGCTAGGCCGCACGCTCAGCTTCGTCGTCGGCAAGCCGGGGCTCGACGGCCATTCGAACGGCGCCGAGCAGATTGCCGTGCGTGCCGCAGATGTCGGCATGGCCGTCGTCTATGACGGCATCAGGCTCACGCCTGCCGAGATCGTCGACCAGGCGCGCGAAGCAAAGGCTCACGTCGTCGGGCTCTCGATCCTGTCAGGCTCACATGTCTCGCTCGTGCGCGAGATCGTACAGCGCCTGCGCGAGGCTGGCATGGGTGATGTGCCGGTCGTGGTCGGCGGCATCATCCCTGCTGAGGACGTTAATGTGCTGAAGCAGTGCGGGGCGTCAGCGATTTACACGCCCAAAGACTTCCAGCTCAACGACATCATGGTGGGCATCGTGAAGCTGGTCGACGAGAAGGCAGCCGAGCAGGTCGAGCAAGGCATTCCCGTGCCGCCTCTCCGCGAACGCGAAAGGGTCCGGCTATGAACCGCTATACTATCGCCACAGTCCTGATCCTTGCCGCAGGTCCGGCGTTCGCCGGCGACCAGACCGGACAGGCGCCGTGCCCTGCCGGCAGCGCCATCACCTCAGGCAGCTCGAATTTCACGGTGGGAGGCAAGCAGGCAGCGCATGTCGGCGACGCCACGGGCTGCGGCTCGACCTTGGCCAAATGAAGCTCGTCAAACCCTTGGCTAAGAAGCCCGATAGGGCGAGCGCTACCGCGTAGCCGTCTCGACCTGTGATTAGTAGCGTGTGCTTCAAGCTCGCATTTTTGCCCGGCTCATCGATAGTTTGGGCTTTTTCCAGCAATGTCCATAACAGCACGCCCAAGGTCGGATAAGTCAATCGCCTGATATGGAAGACGCAGCGAGCAACACCGTCACTGCCGCGCTCGTCGTCGTCGGTGAAGAGATCCTGTCTGGGCGCACCAAGGACGAAAATATCTTCTATATCGCCGGCTATCTCGCGCGAATTGGCATCTCCTTGCGCGAGGTGCGGGTCGTACGCGATCTCGAGCCTGAGATCGTCACGGCGGTGAACGAGCTCCGCCCGCGCTTCACCTATGTGTTCACCACCGGCGGCATTGGGCCGACCCATGACGATGTCACCACCGACGCCATCGCCAAGGCCTTTGGCGTGCCTGTCGTGGTCGATCCTAGAGCGGTTGTCGCCATGCGCCAGCATTTCAGCGACAAGGATTTAACGCCGGCGCGGCTTCGCATGGCCCGCATCCCGGAGGGCGCGGAGCTGATCGACAACGCCATCTCCAGGGCTCCCGGCTTCATGATCGGGAACGTGATCGTCATGGCCGGCGTGCCCCGCATCATGCAGGTGATGCTGGACGCGGTCATGCCGCGCCTCGCCAAGGGGCGGCCGATGCTTTCGCGCTCGGTACGAATCGATGCGCCGGAAGGCGACGTGGCTCCCGGGCTCTCGGAGCTTCAGTTGACGCATCCCGGGGTGCAGATCGGGAGCTATCCGTTCTTCGAGAAGAAGCGCCTCGGCACTTACGTCGTGCTGCGATGCGCTGACGAGGGAAAGCTCACCGCTGCGGTCGACGCGTTGTGGACGCTCATCGCCAAGGAGCGCTTTGCCGCGGTTGCCAGCGAAGAGGCATGAACGCACGCGACCAGGCCAAGCCCACAACGGCGCGTAACCAGTTGTTCTGAATTGATTCCTTGCAGCTTGAGCGCGGTAGTAAAGCTCCTCGGGTATGATCGCAGGAAAATCATCAACGGTAAGCCTGCCGCAGTGCAAAGCTCATCGACCGGCTGCGGCGGCTCGATCGTGATCGGCTCCTCAGGTGTCTTCA
>DATFVO010000126.1:0-4430 GCA_035260265.1 Methyloceanibacter sp. | reverse complement strand
TTCCCTGCTAATGGTCCGACACCGACTGGCTTCGGCCAGTCATGTCAGTCCCCCAAACACTCCACTCCCCGCCCCCAAAAGCGGGGAGTTTTTTTATCCGCGCTTCACGCCAGTCGGGGTAGTTTGAGCGTCGTCACGTTTTGGCGATGAAGACTCTCGCATGTTTCGTCTCTGGGCGCTTTTGATGGGCCTCATGATCGCCGCGCCCGCTCTTGCCGATCAGCGCGTCGCACTCGTCATCGGCAACGACGCCTATAGCAGCGTGCCGGTACTGCAGAAGGCCGCCGCCGATGCGCGCACCATGGCCGCCTCGCTGTCAAAGCTCGGTTTCGACGTAGACTCGGGCGTGAATGTCTCCCGCACCGAAACCAATCGAAAATTGCAGAACTTCCTGAATCGCATCGAGCCCGGCGACGTGGCACTGCTCTATTTCGCGGGCCATGGTGTCGAGATCGCCGGCGCGAACTATCTGCTTCCGATCGACATTCCCGAAGCCACCCCCGGCAATGAGGAATTCCTGAAATCCGAGGCAATCTCGCTGAACGCCGTGCTCGATGGTCTCCGCGAGCGAAAGGCCCGGGTCAATATCCTCGTGATCGATGCCTGCCGCGACAATCCCTTCGCTATCAAGACAGGCCGCAGCGTCGGCGGCGCAGGCGGACTCGCCTTGGTGGTACCCCCGCAAGGAACCTTTGTCATGTATTCGGCGGGCGCCGGCGAGGCCGCGCTTGACCGCATGAGCGACGCCGACCCCGAGCCCAACTCGGTCTTCACGCGCACCTTCGTGCCGCTCCTCGCCCAACGAGGCTCGAACCTGCCAGAGCTTGTCGGCGAGACGCGTCGCCGGGTGCATGAGCTCGCGGCGAGCACCGGTCACAGCCAGACGCCAGCCTATTACGACGAGGTGCTTGGCGACTTCAGTTTTGGTGAAGAATCGGGACCCCAGTCCGCTGCTGCCTCCTCGGTGCCCACGCCGACGCCACAGCCCATGCCAAAAGCGGCGGTGGCACCGCCAGCACAGTCGGAGCCGAAACTGGCGCGGCTTCCCGATCCGATCCCAGCGGAAACCGCGCGGCCCCGCTCGGCGCGGGAGAATTGCAGCCGCTCGGGCAACGCGACATTCTGCGTCAGCTCGGCTCTGCCGCCCGCGCATGGCAATAGCTACGGCGCTCGAAACCTTCTCGACGCCAACGACAATACCGCCTGGGTCGAGGGGAACAGCGGTCAGGGCGCTGGCGATTTCGTGGTGGTCGAGTTCGACGCGCCGCGCATGGTGCGTGGGCTCACCCTCTGGAACGGCTACGCCAAGAACCCTGACATCTTCGGCAAAAACAGCCGCCTCAAGGACGTCGAGTTCAAATTCTCCACCGGCGATAGCTTGCAGGCGACCTTGACCGACCAGACGGGCGAACAGCGCATCAATCTGAACCGGTCAGTCAAGACTAAATGGGTGCAGCTCATCATCCGCTCCGTCTATCCTGGCTGGAAATTTTCGGACACCGCCCTCAATGCGCGTGGACGCGCAATAGCCTTCGTGCGCGCGCCCTTCCTCACCTTGCTCCTTTCTGCGCTCGTGCCGATCCCAGCAAGCGCTGCCGAGATGCCGAAGGGCTTCGTCTATCTCAGCGACATCGATCCAAGCATCGAGCAAGACATGCGCTACGTAGGCGCCGACAATTTCACCGGCCGCCCGGTGCCTGGCTATGACGCGCCTGAATGCGTGCTGGTGCGCCAAGCAGCGGAGGCGCTGAAAGCCGTGCAGGCGGACTTGAAGGCAAAACGCCTCTCACTCAAGGTCTATGATTGCTACCGGCCGGCGCGAGCCGTGGCAGCGTTCGTCGCATGGTCGAGAACGCCCGACGATCCAGACTCAAAGGCCGTCCACTATCCGACGCTCGCCAAGACGGAGCTGTTTCCGCAAGGCTACATCGCCGCGGTCTCGGGCCACTCGCGCGGCGCCACCATGGACCTCACGCTGGTTCCGCTCGACGCAGGTTCGGTTCAGCCCGCGACCGGCGGGAATGCACTCGGCCCCTGCACGGCGCCGGTCGCGATGCGCGAAGCCGACACCAGCATCGACATGGGCACTGGTTTCGACTGCTTCGATGTGAAGGCCAACACGGCGGTGTCCGGCCTCAGCATGGCGCAGAAGCAAAACCGCGAGATGCTGCTCGACGCCATGGCGCGCCGCGGCTTCAAGAACTACGAGAAAGAGTGGTGGCACTTTACGCTCGAGAACGAGCCCTATCCCGACACGGTGTTCGATTTCCCGATCTTGCCGCGGTGATGTTCCGCGTGCGGAACACAGCCTGCAGTTTCGTCGTTTTTTTTGATATGCAGGAGGGTGCGCGAGCCGAGGCGCCAGGCTTCCGGACAATGCCCTCAGAGCTGGAAGAGTCTCTGATCGAGACGGATATTCCGGCGAGGCTGGAGCGACTCCCCTGGGGGTACTTCCACTCGCTGGTGGTGATCGCGCTCGGCGTCACCTGGGCGCTCGATGGGCTTGAGGTGACGCTCGCAGGCGCGGTCGCCGGCGCGCTCAAGCAGAGCCCGAGCCTCGAGCTCTCAAACGCGCAGGTCGGCCTCGCGAGCAGCTTCTATCTAGCAGGTGCCGTGCTTGGCGCCCTGTTCTTCGGCTGGCTCACCGACCGGCTGGGGCGCAAGCGTCTCTTCTCTATCACGCTCGGCCTCTATCTGGTCGCCACGGCTGCGACCGCGCTCTCCTGGGACTTCTACAGCTTCTCACTTTTTCGCTTCCTCACCGGCGCCGGGATCGGTGGCGAATACACTGCGATTGCCTCGACCATCCAGGAGTTCGTTCCCGCGCGCTATCGCGGCTGGACCGATCTCGTCATCAACGGCAGCTTCTGGATCGGCGCCGCAATCGGCGCGGCGAGCTCCCTCGTCCTGCTCGATCCTGCGGTCCTGCCCCCGGACTTCGGCTGGCGTTCCGCCTTCTTCATCGGGGCGTTTCTGGGACTCGTCATCTTGTTCCTGCGGGCTCTAGTCCCAGAATCACCACGTTGGCTGATCACCCATGGCAAAGTAGAGGCGGCGGAAGAGATCGCCTCCGCAATCGAAGACCGCCATCGGCGATGCCATGGGTCTCTTCCCAAGCTTGATCATCCACCGATCAGGCTCAAGCCACGTCGCTTTACTTCGCTCGCCGAGGTATGGCACACGCTCTATCGCAAGCATCGCCGCCGCACCTTCGTTGGTCTCAGCCTGATGGCGTCACAGGCTTTCTTCTATAACGCAATCTTCTTCACTTATGCCCTTGTGCTCACCGACTTCTACGGCATTCGCACCGACCAAGTGGGCTGGTATCTGCTTCCCTTCGCCATCGGCAACTTTCTGGGCCCGGTGCTGCTCGGTCGGTTGTTTGATACGGTCGGACGCCGGCCGATGATCGCGCTCACCTACGCGCTCTCCGGGGTCTTGCTCGCGGTCACCGGTTACCTGTTCGCCATTGGCGCGCTCTCGGCCAAGGGCCAGACCATCGCCTGGACGGTCATCTTCTTTTTTGCCTCTGCGGCTGCGAGCTCCGCCTATCTCACCGTGAGCGAAACTTTTCCGCTTGAGGTTCGTGCGCTCGCCATCGCGTTTTTCTATGCCGTGGGTACGGGCATCGGCGGCATCGTCGGCCCTGGACTGTTCGGAGTGCTGATCGACACCGGCTCGCGGGTCAGCGTCGCCCTCGGCTATATGCTGGGGGCAGCCTTCATGCTGGCCGCGGGTTTGGTCGCCGCGCGTTTCGGCGTGGCGGCCGAACGAAAGCCGCTCGAAACCGTGGCGCGGCCTCTGTCGGCCGTGGATTAGGTAATGACGGCTTGGCCTAAGCGGCAGTTATTCGTCGCGGTAGACGCGCTCGCGCCGCTCGTGGCGCTCCTGGGCTTCGACGCTCAAAGTGGCAATCGGACGCGCATCAAGGCGCTTCAGGCTGATCGGCTCGCCGGTCTCCTCGCAATAGCCGTAGGTGCCCTCATCGAGACGGGCAATGGCAGCGTCGATCTTGGCAATCAGCTTGCGCTGGCGGTCACGGGCGCGAAGCTCGAGCGCCCGCTCGGTCTCCGTGCTTGCCCGGTCGGCGATATCGGCGTGCTGAGCCGATTCGTCGTGCAAGTGCTGGAGGGTCTCTTTGGTCGAGCGGAGGATCTCGTCACGCCAAGCGAGCAGCTTGCGCCGGAAATAGGCGCGCTGGCGCTCGTTCATGAAAGGCTCATCGTCGGAGGGCCGATAGTCCTCGGGGATTTTACGCTTCGGCCGCATGAAAGCCTCTGCCAACCGCATGGTCTTTATTCCTCGGGCCAAAGGCCCCGTCGTCTCCCCAGCCGGTTTGAGAGCAATCGCGGTCCCCGCCGGTCGGCACCGTATTTACGGAAGCGGGCTACCAAGTCAAGTGAGCAGAAGGCCTTGACAAAAATCCTGCT
>DATFVO010000125.1:0-2584 GCA_035260265.1 Methyloceanibacter sp. | reverse complement strand
GTGCACAAAGCCTTGCGCGACGTGGAGACTGGCGCGCCCGTGATCGGCCGCTTTGCCAAGACGGCGCCGGCTGGGCCTGGCGTCTACCGCATGATCGATGCGGCGGGGGAAGTCCTCTATGTCGGCAAGGCCCGGCACCTCAAAAAGCGGGTGCAGGGCTACGCGCGGGGCCAAGGGCACAACAACCGCATTGCGCGCATGGTCGCCGACACTGCGGCCATGGAGTTCGTCACTACCGCGACCGAGATCGAGGCGCTTCTGCTCGAGGCCAACCTCATCAAGCGGCTGAAGCCACGCTTCAACGTGGTGCTCAGGGACGACAAGTCCTTCCCGTTCATTCTCATCGCCCGCGACCATGCGGTGCCGCAGATCCTCAAGCATCGCGGCGCGCGCAGCCGCAAAGGCGATTATTTCGGTCCGTTTGCCTCGGCCGGCGCGGTCGGCCGCACGATCAACACGCTGCAACGCGCCTTCTTGCTGAGATCGTGCTCCGACGCTTATTTCGAGAGCCGCTTGCGGCCTTGCCTTCTCTATCAGATCAAGCGCTGCTCGGCGCCGTGCACCGGCGAGATCTCCGCCGAGGACTACGGCAAGCTGGTCGACCAGGCGCTCGCTTTCCTCACCGGCGAAAGCGACGAGGTGAAGCGCAGGCTGCATGGCCTGATGGACGAGGCGAGCCTGAAGCAGGACTATGAGCGAGCTGCGAGCTTTCGCGATCGCCTGACCGCGCTCTCTCACATCCAGTCGCGCCAAGGCATCAACCCGCACAGCGTCAAAGAGGCGGATGTCTTCGCCGCGCACCAAGAGGCGGGGCAGACCTGCATCCAGGTGTTCATCTTCCGCACCGGCAATAACTGGGGCAATCGCGCCTACTTCCCGCGCGCCGACAAGAGTCTTTCGGTTGAGGAGGTGCTCGAGTCGTTCGTGGCCCAATTCTACGATGACAAGCCGCCGCCAAAGCTCGTGCTCCTGTCGCACGAAATCGCAGGTCGCCGGCTGCTCGCCGAAGCTTTATCGCTGCGCGCAGGACGCAAGATCGAGGTCGGCAAGCCGGTGCGTGGCGAGCGGCGCGATCTTGTCGAGCATGCGCTGGTCAACGCGCGCGAGGCGCTGGCGCGCCGGCTTGCCGATTCAAGCTCGCAGGCTGCGATCTTCTCGCGGCTCGCCGAATTGTTAGATCTCGACGAGGCGCCGGAGCGCATCGAGGTCTACGACAACAGCCACATCTCAGGCACGAACCCGGTTGGGGCGATGATAGTTGCCGGCCCCGAGGGTTTCATCAAAGCTCAATACCGCAAGTTCAACATGCGAAACGAAGACCTTGCTCCCGGCGACGACTACGCCATGATGCGCGAGATGCTGACGCGCCGCTTCAGTAGGCTCGCCAAGGACAGAAGCGAGGTAAATGGATGGGCGGCGCCGGACCTCGTGCTGATCGACGGCGGTCCAGGCCAGCTCGGCGCGGCCTATGAAGTGCTGGACGAGCTCGGCCTCTCGGAGATCAAGGTCGCCGCAGTAGCCAAAGGCCCTGACCGCAATGCTGGCCGCGAGCGTATTTATCTGAAAGGCAGGGAGCCGCTATTGCTGGAACCGCGCGACCCGGTGCTCTATTGCATCCAGAAGCTCAGGGATGAGGCGCACAGATTTGCGATCGGTGCCCATCGCGCCAAGCGCAAGAAGACGATCACCGCCTCGCCGCTCGACGAGGTTCCAGGCATCGGACCAGCCCGCAAGCGCGCGCTGCTCCAGCATTTCGGCTCGGCCAAGGCGGTGAGCCGCGCCGGCATCGCCGATCTCGAGGCGGTGGACGGGATCAGCGCGCAGATGGCCAAGACCATCTATGATCACTTTCACGGGTGACAGGCCGTGAACAGGCAGGACATGGCAGAGCAGGGTTTGGCGACGCGGCGTGGAACGCCGCGTGGGCAGCGTGGCGCCAAATTCGTGAGCTTGCCCAACCTCCTCACCTATTTCCGCATCGTCGCCATCCCTGCCCTGGTCGCCTGCTTCTTCGTGCAGGCGGATTGGGGCCGCTGGACCGCGATGTGGATCTTCATCGCCGCAGGCGTGAGCGACTTTCTCGACGGCTATCTCGCGCGCGCCTGGGAGCAGCAGAGCGCGATCGGCCGCATGCTCGATCCGATTGCCGACAAGCTGATCGTTGCCGCGGCGTTGCTGATGCTCGCTGCGGACCAGACGATCGCCGGCTGGTCATTATGGGCCGGCGTGATCATCCTCTGCCGCGAAATTCTCGTCTCAGGCTTGCGCGAGTTTCTCGGCACCCTCGCGGTTGGCGTGCCGGTGACGGCGCTCGCCAAATGGAAGACCGTGGTGCAGATGGTGGCGATTGGCTTCCTGCTCGCTGGCAGCGCCGGCGACAAGATCTGGCCTTACACCACGCTGTTCGGCCTGACGCTGTTGTGGATCGCCGCGATCGTCACGCTTTACACGGGCTACGACTATCTCCGCGCCGCGATTGCCCATCTCATGGCGGAGAAGGACTGAAGCGATGCGCCTCCTCTATTTCGCCTGGGTCAAGGAGAAGGTGGGACGCGCCTCGGAGGACGTGGCGGTGCCGGAGCAT
>DATFVO010000124.1:0-2003 GCA_035260265.1 Methyloceanibacter sp. | reverse complement strand
CAGAGGTGCGAAAATTCGCCATTAAGGGGCTGCTCCAAGGCTCCCGGCTTTTTCGGGAGCGACAACCTGCCGGACGATAGGGCGAAGGCAGGGTTCTAGGAAATTACGATTGCGTAAGGCTAAAGTGAATGCTTGGCCCTCGTCCTGCGTCAAAAAAGGACGGCTCGCACTTTCCCATTGAAAAGCCGGAAATCTCAAGCCGCCCGATCCGCGTCTTCAAGCACAATTTGCCTTGAAAACTGGTAGGACAAGAATGGACGCCAAAACCGGAAAGCGCCGCCTCTGAAGGCGGCGCTTTCGTTCAGGCCTACATCATGTCCATGCCGCCCATGCCGCCGCCCGGCATGTGGACATGTTCTTCCTTTTTCTTCGGTGCCTCAGCCACGCCTGCTTCGGTGGTGACCAGGAGGCCGGCAACAGAGGCTGCATCCTGTAGTGCCGTGCGCACCACCTTGGCGGGGTCGATGATGCCCTTCTCGATCAGGTCGCCATACTCGTTGTTCTGGGCGTCATACCCGTAGGAGGCCGACTTCTGATCGGTCACCTTGCCGACCACGATCGAGCCCTCGACGCCCGCGTTCTCGGCGATCTGCCGGATGGGCGCCTGGAGCGCACGGCGCACGATGTTGATGCCGGCCTCCTGGTCATCGTTTTCGCCCTTGGTCTTGAGCGACTTCGCCGCCCATAGCAGCGCCACGCCGCCGCCCGGCACGATGCCTTCCTCGACCGCAGCGCGGGTCGCGTTGAGCGCATCGTCGACGCGGTCCTTCTTCTCCTTCACCTCGACCTCGGTCGCGCCACCGACCTTGATCACAGCAACGCCGCCGGCGAGCTTCGCCAGCCGCTCCTGCAGCTTCTCCTTGTCGTAGTCCGAAGTCGTGTCCTCGATCTGCTGCTTGATCTGGGCGATGCGGGCCTGGATGTCGGCCTTCTTGCCGGCGCCGTCCACGATGGTGGTGTCGTCCTTGGTGATCGACACCTTCTTCGCCTTGCCCAGCATGTTGACGGTGACGTTCTCGAGCTTGATGCCGAGGTCCTCGGAAATCAACTCGCCGCCAGTGAGTACGGCGATGTCCTGCAACATGGCCTTTCGGCGGTCACCGAAGCCCGGCGCTTTCACGGCGGCGACCTTCAATCCGCCGCGAAGCTTATTGACCACGAGAGTAGCAAGCGCCTCGCCCTCGACGTCCTCGGCGATGACGAGCAGCGGACGGCCTGACTGCACCACCGCCTCGAGCAGCGGGAGCAGTGACTGGAGGCCCGACAACTTCTTCTCATAGATGAGGATGTACGGGTTCTCGAGCTCCGCCACCATCTTCTCGGCATTGGTGATGAAATAGGGCGATATGTAGCCGCGATCGAACTGCATGCCCTCGACCACGTCGAGCTCGCTGTCGAGGCTCTTGGCCTCCTCGACCGTGATAACGCCCTCATTGCCGACCTTCTGCATGGCTTGCGCGATCATGTCGCCGATCGCCCTTTCGCCATTGGCGGAGATGGTGCCGACCTGGGCGATTTCGGATGAGCCCTTCACCTTCTTTGACTGCTTCTTGATCTCGTCGACGACATGGGTCACCGCCTTGTCGATGCCGCGCTTGAGATCCATCGGGTTCATGCCTGCAGCCACCGCCTTCAGGCCCTCGCGCACGATGGCCTGTGCCAGCACCGTCGCGGTTGTGGTGCCGTCACCCGCTGAGTCGTTGGTCTTTTGCGCGGCCTCCTTCAGCATCTGCGCGCCCATATTCTCGAACTTATCTTCGAGCTCAATCTCCTTGGCCACGGTGACGCCGTCTTTGGTCGAGCGCGGTGCGCCGAACGACTTTTCAAGGATGACGTTGCGGCCCTTGGGCCCGAGCGTGATCTTGACTGCGTTAGCCAAGACATCGACGCCGCGCATCATCCGCTCGCGCGCGTCGGCGGAAAACTTCACATCTTTAGCTGCCATTTGAATTCGCTCCGGTGTTCTTTAAGTGTGGGGTAGGGGCTAGGGCTCAGCTGAGGAT
>DATFVO010000123.1:0-8677 GCA_035260265.1 Methyloceanibacter sp. | reverse complement strand
TGGGTGCTGGAGGAGTTCTGCAAGGCGTTCTTCGAGGTGCCGCAGGTGAAGATGCGGTTCCGCGCGAGCTACTTCCCCTTCACCGAGCCGTCGATGGAGGTCGACATCGGCTACGCCAAAGTCGGTGACGAATTCCGGATCGGCGAAGGCGACGATTGGCTCGAGATTCTCGGGTGCGGCATGGTGCACCCGAATGTGCTCAAGAATGTCGGGCTCGATCCCGAGCGCTATCAGGGCTTCGCCTTCGGGCTCGGCATCGACCGCATCGCCATGTTGAAATATGGCATGCCGGACCTGCGCGCCTTCTTCTCCGGCGATTTGCGCTGGCTCAAGCATTACGGCTTTCCTCCGCTCGCCATCCCCACCCTCGCCGCCGGCCTGTCCTGAAGCCATGAAGTTCACTTATGCCTGGCTCAAGGAGCATCTCGACACCAAGGCTGGCGTCGAGAAGATCGCCTGCACGCTGACCCGCATCGGGCTTGAGGTCGAGAAGCTGTTCGACCCGAAGACCGCGCTCTCTGCCTTCCGTGTCGCTGAAGTGGTGACCTGCGAGAAGCATCCCAACGCCGACAAGCTCAGCGTCTGCGAGGTCGACACCGGCACCGAGCGCTTACAGGTCGTGTGCGGCGCGCCGAACGTGCGCGCTGGAATGAAGGGAGTGTTCGCGCCGGTCGGCTCCTACGTGCCCGGCATTGATCTCACCCTCACCAAGGCCAAAATCAGGGGCGTTGAGTCGAACGGCATGCTTCTCTCAGAGCGGGAGCTTGAAATTTCCGACGAGCATACCGGCATCGTCGAGCTTGCCGCTGATGCCAAGGTGGGAAGCCCCGCTGCGGCTGCGCTCGGCCTCGACGATGCAGTGATCGAGGTCGCCATCACGCCCAATCGCCCCGACTGCCTCGGCGTGCGCGGCATCGCACGCGATCTCGCCGCTGCTGGCCTCGGCAAGTTGGAGAAGGACGCGGTGAAGCCGGTCAAAGGCAGTTTCCCGAATCCCATTCCCATCGAGCTTGAGTTCGACAGAGAGATGGCCGATGCCTGCCCAGTGTTTGCCGGGCGGCTGGTGCGCAACGTCGAGAGCGGGTTGAGCCCCGAGTGGCTGCAACGACGGCTGAAGGCGATTGGGCTGCGTCCCATCAACGTGCTGGTCGACATCACCAACTACATTTCCTACGACCGCGGCCGGCCGCTGCATGTCTACGACGCCGACAAGCTGCATGGCGCGATCCGCGCGCGGCTCGGGCGGAAAGGCGAGTCTTTCCTCGCGCTCGACGGCGAGATCTACGAGGTCGACGGCGACATGTGCGTCATTGCCGACGACCACGCAGTGCTCGGGCTTGGCGGGGTGATCGGCGGCGAAGAGACCGGCGTCACAGAGAGCACGACCAATGTGTTCATCGAGTCTGCCTATTTCGATCCGAAGCGCACGGCGCGCACGGGGCGCAGGCTCAATATCCAGTCGGACGCGCGCTACCGCTTCGAGCGCGGCGTCGATCCAGAGTTTGTGGTGCCGGGCCTCGAGCTTGCCACTGACCTGGTGCTTCAGCTTTGCGGCGGCGAGGCGAGCAAAATCACGATCGCCGGAAAGCCGCCAAAGCCGAACCGCCCCTTCAAGTTCGACCTCGGCCTCATAGAGCGCCTGAGCGGGCTCGCGCTCGAACCACGCGAGATCAAGCAACTCCTTGGAGCGCTCGTCATCCAGCTCGACGGCAAGGGTAAGCACCTCAAGGCGGCACCGCCGTCTTGGCGCCCCGACATCACCGGCCCTGCAGATCTCGTCGAGGAGGTGGTGCGGCTCACCGGCGTGGACAAAGTGCCGGCCACAGCGATGCCGCGCTCTGCCGGCGTGGCGATGCCGGTGTTGACGGAGTCGCAGCGGCGGCAAAGGCTCACCCGCCGCGTGCTTGCCGCGCGCGGCTTCGTCGAGGCTGTGACCTGGTCGTTCATCGCGCCGGAGCATGCCAAGCTGTTCGGCGGCGGCGCGGCTGAGCTTCTCTTGAGCAATCCGATCTCGACCGAGCTTGCCGCCATGCGCCCCTCACTCCTGCCTGGCCTCATCACCGCGGCACAACGCAACAGGGACCGGGGCTTCAGCGACGGCGCGTTGTTCGAGCTCGGGCAGGCCTATCGGGGCGCGAGGCCTGAGGACCAGTTCATCGCGGCCTCCGGCGTCAGGTTCGGGCACTCGACTTCTTGCGGCTCTGGCCGCCATTGGTCCGGAGAAGCCCCTGTGGCTGATGTGTTCGGTGCCAAGGAGGATGCGGTGGCTGCGCTCGCAGCGCTCGGCCTCGATCAGACGAGCCTCACCGCCACCCGCGAGGCGCCGTCCTGGTTCCATCCCGGCCGTTCCGGTGCGCTCAAGCTCGGGCCTAAGACCGTGCTCGCCGTGTTCGGCGAGTTCCATCCGGACTTGCTCGCCCAGCTTCGCATCGATCCGCCGATTGCCGGCTTCGAGCTTCATCTCGACGCGCTTCCCGCGGCGCGGCGCAAGGGCACTTCCAAGCTCGCGCTTGAAGCTTCTGACCTTCAGCCGGTCAGGCGCGACTTCGCTTTCCTGCTCGACCGCGAGGTCGCCGCTGGCGACGTGGTTCGCGCCGCGGCTAGCGCAGACCGCGCGCTGATCCGCGAGACGCGCGTGTTCGACGTGTTCACCGGCCAAGGCGTGCCTGAGGGCAAGAAGTCGCTCGCCATCGAGGTGACCTTACAGCCGCGCGAGAAGACGTTGACTGACGCCGAGATCGAAGCGGTCGCGGCGAAGATCGTCGCCGCCGTGCAGAAGGCGACCGGGGGAGAATTGCGCGGTTAGATTGCCATTTTAGCGCATTCACGCTTTTGGGCTGACGGGAGCTGCATGACGGACGACAACGAAAGCCTCCCGAAATAGTGACCGCTGCTGCTTTTGTCTTGTCGGTCGCTGACAGGTCGCTACACTGCTCTGAGTGCAGACTTCTCGCGCTTTTTAACCGTCCAGGATGTTCTCTCAAATTCGATTTGGATAGCTCCGATAGCTTTCCTCGCAACGGCATACAGAGTTTGGGGGGCGTTGCTCTCCGGCAAGACTCCCGCCGAGGTCTCAGCAACCAAATTTGTTTAGGCTTGGCGGTGGCTATGGTCTGCGCGCTGCTCGGGGCAATAATCTTTTGGCGCTTCCGCCAGCCTCCACTCTTCTACTCGTTGTTCTGCTTATGGTCGCCTACAAGGCCGCCAGCTCGATTCTAAAGTTCAGGGCGTGAGCTGGAGTTGGTAGTCACTACGACGTGAAGCGGATCGACCCACGCCTGAGAGGCCAGGACGCGCAGAAGAAGCTTAGCCTTGTGTTCGCAAAGAGGTCGCTCTCTCAATCTAAAATCAGATAGGGCCAGAAAGATCGGCCGAACCAGGTCAGCGCGGCCCAGTGCCGAAGCCGAGATTGTGGTCGCGGGCGAGATGGATCATGGCCCGCTCGGCAAGCGCGGTGATGGTCAGCAGCGGGTTGACGCCGATCGAGCGTGGGATGACCGACCCGTCGCAGACATAGAGCCCGCCATGCACGCGCTGGCCGTTGCCATCGAACACCTGGCATTTGTGGTTGCCCACGCCGGTGCTCGCATCCTCGCCTATGCCGCAGCCGCCGAGCGGATGCGCGGTCGCAGGCTTGGTCCCCATGCTGGTCACGGCAAGCGGGCTCTTGATATAGCGCGCACCGACCGCCTCCGCCGCGCGGGTCAGAGCTTGGTCGACGCGCGCGTAGACCGGCTCGTTGGCGACGCCAGGCCACTCGACGGTGGCGCTGCCGTTGTCGAGCCTGATCTTGCCCTTCGCCTTGTCATGCGAGACGACGAAGAAGGTATGGAGGTGCGAGAGCGGGCCTTGATAGACGCCTTTGATCAGGCTGTGCGCCGCGCCAAGCAGCCTGCCGCCCGAGATGAAGAACACCGGAAGCAGCGGCGCGAGCGCAGAAGGGAGAACCCCCTCCTGGATGATCATGCTGCGGTCGAGATGCTTGCGGTTTAGAAGCTCGATCTGGCCTGCGACGCAGGCGCCGATCACATCTCCGACATATTTCGGCGGATAGCCCACGCCGACGCCGTTCACCTTCTCGGTGCCCCCGAGGGCGAAGGCGATGATATCGCCATTGGCTGAGAAGCCTTCGCCGAGCCGGTCCGACAGCTTTAGCCCGTGCTCGCGGGACCTGAGCAGGATCTCGGTCGAGCCGAGCGTGCCTGCGGCGAGCACCACAGTCCTCGCATCGACGAAGCTCGGCCTCGCGTCCTTCGCGTCCGACGGTGCGAAATAGACCCGCCAGCCGCCCTCGTGCTTGGCGATACGGCTCACGGCGAGCTCGGTGAACATCTTGGCGCCGTGCGCGCGTGCATCGGGAAGGTAGGTCATGGCGACAGTGTTCTTGGCGCCGACATTGCAGCCGGAGCAGCAGTCGCCGCATAGCGTGCAGGCGGGCTGCGAGACGCCGGCAGGATTGACGTTGTCCTCGAAGCTCACCACCACAGGGGCAGCGACCGGCGCCTCGCCGAAGGCTGCGCTCGCCGCGTCGAGTGCGCGGTATTTGGTTAGCTCAGCGGCCTTTGCGTAGCGCGACGGGCGAAGCATCGCGGAAGCTCTGCCGAAGCCAAGCTCGAGCAAGCCGTCGCTAACGACCTCATCGGGCCAGACAGGATCGGCGAACACGCGTGCATCCGGCTTCAGCCCAACGCCAGCATTGATCAGAGACCCTCCTCCGAGCCCGCAGCCGACCAGCACATGAATGTCCGCGCCGAGCCTGAAATCGAATAGCCCGGTGCGCGAGCCTGAGTGCATCTTGCCGCCATTCAGCTGAAGCTCGCGGCGAAGCTCGGGCAGCCGGCTCGGAAACTCGCCGGTCAGAAACTCCTTGCCCTTCTCGATGACGCACACGCTCTGTCCCGCGCGCGAAAGCCGCGAGGCCGCGACGCCGCCGCCATAGCCAGAGCCCACCACCACCACGTCATAGGCAGGCCTGATCTGGTCTCGCGGGGAAGAGAGCCGCTGTTGCATGGCCTCTCAATAGCTCAATCCGGCAAGCCTTCCCAATGGTCTATCCGCCCATGGCTGGCTTCAATTCATTTCACGGTCGCGCGAGAGCCACTAGGCGGATTTCCTGCACTTTCTTATGAATTCGCGAGCCGAGATTCGGGAGAGTTCCATGATGGCGCGATGGATCTGCGCGGCGCTGACGGCAGCCTTCTTTGCCGCGATCTTTGTTGCCGGCGCAGGCGGCACGCGCGCGGCAGAGTCGAAGACTGCGATCTTTGCCGGCGGATGCTTCTGGTGCGTGGAGGCAGCCTTCGACGAGGTGAACGGCGTTACCGAGACGATCTCAGGCTATGCTGGCGGCACCACGCCAAATCCGACCTACGGTTCCCACGAAGGCTACAAGGAAGCGGTCAAGGTGACCTACGACCCCGCCAAGGTCAGTTACGCCACCCTGCTCGATCACTACTGGCATAATATCGATCCGTTCGATCCTGATGGGCAGTTCTGCGACAAGGGCAGCGCCTATCAGAGCGTCATCTTCGTCGGCGATGATGAGGAGAAGGGGCTCGCCGAGGAGACCAAGCAGCAGATCGCGGACCGCTTCAAGCAGAAGGTCGTGACCGAGATCAGGCCGACCACGACCTTCACGCCGGCCGAAGCCTACCATCAGAATTTTCACATTCAGAACCCGGCCAGCTACAAGTACTACAAATGGCAATGCGGCCGGGCGCAGCGCCTGGAGGAAATTTGGGGCAAATCATCATGAGTGCATCTATTTCGATGCACCGACCGTAGCTGGCTGTGAAGGTCCGGCCCGCTCGGTGCTTATCTAGTACTCGCGGAATGCTCGGGCGGAGGCCCGCCTATGTGGGCCGAAGCCTTGTGGAGTTGCTGGATTTGGTCCTTTGCTTCGGCGGGCGAAGGCCTCCAGGGTCGCAACGCGGCCCTGGATCGCCGGTCTGGTAGTGAGGCGGTAGGAGGAATCCGTGAGCGAACGCGAGGTCATCTATCGCCATTCGGGCACGGTGCGGATCACGCACTGGATCAATGCGCTGGTCCTCCTCGTGCTCTTGATGAGCGGTCTCCAGATCTTCAACGCTCATCCGGCGCTCTATCTCGGGTCGAAATCGACCTTCGACGATCCCATTCTCGCCATGGGCGCTACGCAGGACGGCGATGACGTCAAAGGCATCACCAGCGTCTTCGGCCACGTTTTCGACACCGACGGCGTGTTCGGCGCCGCTACGGATTCCGAGGGTAACGTCGATGAGAGAGGCTTTCCCTGGTCCGTCACCCTGCCCGGGCATCGCGACCTCTCCACCGGCCGGCGCTGGCATTTCTTCTTCGCCTGGCTCTTCCTGTTCAACGGCCTCGCTTATGTCCTTTGGAGCCTTGGCAGCGGCCATCTTCGGCACGATCTCGCTCCAACAGGCAGCGACCTCAAGCATATCGGCGCCTCGATCCGCGAACATGCCCGGTTTAGATTCCCCAAGGGCGAGGAGGCCAAACGCTATAACGTGCTGCAAAAGCTTGCCTATCTCATCGTCGCGCTGATTCTCTTGCCGCTCATGCTCCTCACCGGGCTCGCCATGTCGCCAGGCATGGACGCCGCCTTCCCGGTCCTTCTCGATGTGCTTGGCGGCAGGCAGTCGGCGCGCACCATCCACTTCATCACCGCAAGCGGGATTGTGATCTTCGTCGCCATCCATCTCTTCATGGTGTTGGTCTCAGGCCTCTGGAACAATATCCGCTCGATGATCACGGGCCGCTACGTGATCGAGCCCGCGGAGGAAAAGCCATGAGCGGCGAGCGCGAGCTTCATCGTCGCGGCTTCCTTACGCGCGGCCTTGCGGCGGCGAGCACGGTAATTCTTGCCGGCTGCGACGATCTCTCCGACCAGCCCTGGGTCAAGCGCGTGCTCGATTCGGCCGAGACGCTGACGCGCGTCTCGCAGAGGGCGCTGCTCTCGCCGACCGCGCTGGCGCGCGAATATAGCGAGGCCGATCTCTCGAAAGAGTTCAGGGCCAACGGCTCGACCGATCCAGACGACGCAGACTACAAGGCGCACGCAGCCAACGGCTTCGCCGATTGGAAACTGTCCGTCGCAGGTCTCGTCGAGCAGCCGCTAGACTTGTCGCTCGCCGAGCTGCGCGCCATGTCCTCGCGCACGCAGATCACGCGGCACGACTGCGTCGAGGGATGGAGCTGCATCGGCAAATGGAAGGGCGTGCAACTTTCCGCGCTGCTCGACCGCGCACGGCTTAAGCCAAATGCGCGCTACATCGTGTTCTATTGTGCCGACAACTTGTTCGCTACCGGCGACGACAAGGACAAATATTACGAGTCGATCGGGCTTGAGGATGCCTACCATCCGCAGACGATCCTCGCCTACGAGATGAACGACCAGACGCTTCCCATCGCCCACGGCGCTCCCCTAAGGCTCCGCGTCGAGCGGCAGCTCGGCTACAAGATGGCGAAGTACGTGATGCGCGTCGAAGCTGTCGACGACCTCGCCAAGACCGGCGGCGGACGTGGCGGCTTTTGGGAAGATCTCGGCTACGAGTGGTACGCCGGCATTTGACGCAGTCAAAATTCTGCGGCGTACAAAATGAAGGGACCCGCCGAGCTCTCGCGGGTCCCTGCTCAATTCCTCACCCCTTAAGGGGCGTAAAGCACACCTAGTGGAACAGGTGATGATGGTGGTGATGCTTATGCGCCTTCTTCCAGGCCTTGTAAGCTGCCTTGCAATGCTTCACGTAGGCGTGGCGCGCCTTGCGATTATGGGGATAGGCGGCCTTGGCCGCCTTATGGCAGCCGCTGTGGCAGGCCATCGCCGGGGCCGGCGTGATGGCGAGCGTGGCACCGGCCAGGACGAGCGACGCGGCCGCAGCCAGAAATACTTTGTTAAGCATAAGGTTACTCCCGTACGTGAGGACTCGACGTTACGCGGCGCGATAAGGCCCTAGCCTGAGTATTCCAGTCAACAAAGATTTTCCTCCTGCGGCGAATTCGACCAAATACTGTTGATTGGTTGATATTCGCGAAGCTGGCGAAAAGACCTCGGAAGTTTTGATGAATTTGAATAAAATTACGAATGAATTGGAATAAATGAGAAAGGGACCCGAAGAGGGTCCCTTTCTTTGCAATCTCGATCTTGTTCTGCTGACTATGCTTTGGCGGCCTTCTTTTGGCCCTTCCAGGCTAGCTTGCACTCATGCCTGTAGGCGTGGCGGGCCTTGGCATCCGTCGGGAACTTGAGCTTGGCCGCCTCTTTGCAGGTGAGTGGCGCTGGCGCTGCCGCCTGCGACGGGACAGGGAGCGCAATGCCCGCGACGAGACCGGACACGGTGGCGGCTAAGAGCACTTTCTTCAGCATAAGATCACTCCGTTTGGTTTGACGATTGGCAATGGTAGCAGCCCGTAAGGCCTAACGGGCGCGACATTAGGGCAGTTCCCCAGTTCTTTCGCCATAATTCGCGGTCTCGCCAGCTTGACCCTTGCAGGTCTCCCCCCTTACCAAGCCCGCCATGAATTCACCAGAGGCTCAGCCCCTTTCCCGCATCCGCAACTTCTCCATCATCGCCCACATCGACCACGGCAAATCGACGCTTGCGGACCGGCTGATCCAGCTCTGCGGCGGACTTTCGGCTCGGGAGATGAAACAGCAGGTGCTCGATTCGATGGAGAT
>DATFVO010000122.1:0-5058 GCA_035260265.1 Methyloceanibacter sp. | reverse complement strand
CCTCCTTGCTGGCCCTTGAACATCTTGCGGTTCGAGATATTGCCGAAGATCTGCTCGAGCACGCCCAAGTCCTTGCCGCGCGCCGGCGTCTCGCCCTTGTAGTAGTTGACCACGATGCCGTCCTTGAGCCCGTAATGGGCGACCTGGTCCACAGTCTGATTGGGGTTGAAATAGACCGCCACGACCTGCCGGTCGATCTCGTAAGGCTTGAGGAACGCTACGGTCTTTTGCGTGGTCGAGATGTAGTAATAGGCGTCGCCACCGATCGTGCTCGTGGTATCGGGCGAGCCGAGCACGGTCTTGACCTGGTCCTTGTTCATGCCAGGTTGGACTTGATTGAGATCCACATCGATGAAGACGTGGCCATGGCGGTCGATCTGGGCGCCGCAGCCTGCAAGCGCTCCGGCGCCAAGCGAGAGCGCGACAAGCGCGGGCAGCATTGCCCGGACGGAGACCGGCTTCAGCTTGCGCAACTTTAGATGCCCCTCGACGCAGGCAAAGAAACGGAAATCTGCCCGATGCGGTCCTAAGCCTTGCCCCGGGCGAGGCCGCCTTGTTGGCAACGCTCACGGCAGCCAAAGCTAGACCAACCGAGTCCGTCCTTTGAGCCCTCTTACTCCCCTGTTTTCGTGGCGCCACAAAGACCTTGGCGCCCAGAAACTCTATGGCGCGATTGTGGCACAGGCGCGGCTTCCCGTTTTCTATCAGGCCTTTGGCGTTCCTGACACGCTTGAAGGCCGCTTTGTCGTCCTGTCGCTCAACCTGTTCGCCGTGCTCCATCGCCTCAAGGCCGACGGAGGAGAGGCACACGCCCTCGCCCAAGAGCTCATCGATCAGTTCAGCGCCGACATGGAGACTGTGCTGAGAGAGATCGGCGTCGGCGACATCAGCATTCCGAAGAAGGTGAGGAGACTCGCCGCGTCGAGCGCCGGCTTGCTTCAAAGCTATGAGGAGGCCTTCGCTGGCGGGCATGGCGGGCTCGCTTCCGCGATTGCTGAAGCCTTGCTGCTCGATCGTTCGGTTGCGAAGGCTGCAGGCGAGCGGCTCGCGCATTATGTAAGGGGTGTTGTCAGGCACCTTGAGACTGAATCTTTGTCCGCTTTGAGGGCAGGTGAGGTGGAATTCCCGGAAATTTCGCGGGAAGATGATTGAGAATCGCCGCAAGAAAATTGCGAATTGCTGAGAGAAGAGCTGCGAATTGCGATGAAACAAGATTTGGACCGCCAGCCGCTGTCGCGGCCGATCAGGGTTGACGAGATCAAAGACGGTGCGCAAGACGAGATTGACGCCACCCAATCGGAACTGGCGGCGATCGCCAAATTGCTTGCGCTGAAAGGACTTGACCCGCTTTCGTTCACCTACAGGTTGAACCACGCCGGAGGCGGGCGGTTGCGGCTTACTGGAAGGCTTACGGCCCAAGCGACCCAGACTTGCGTCGTCTCGCTGGAACCAGTCGAATCCAGCCTCGATGTCCCGGTCGAGGCCGAGTTCTGGCCGGCGGAGCTCATTGAACAGCTTGAGAAAAGCGCTGACGAGCCAGGAGGCCCAGGTCACCTCGATTGGCCTGAGCCGATCGTCGACGGAAAGATCGATCTCGGGCCTTTCATCTATGAGACGTTGGCCACCTCGCTCGACCCCTATCCACGGAAACAGGGGGCGAGCTTCGATTGGTCGCAAGGAGAACCTCAGCACGGCTGCACCACGGCGAGCAGCCCATTTGCTGCCCTTGCCGAATTCAAGCGTCGCTGAGCAACAACGCTGCAAAGGCAAAATCCGGTTGTCAACGCGCCCCCTTTTCAGTCTATTCGAATGTCATTTCCGGGGGTTGCGGCGGCCCAGTGGCCGCATGGACAGTTTCCTAAACGGCACTAAGAAATGGGTGCTCCAGTCACCATCGCGCTTGACGCCATGGGCGGAGATCACGGGCCAAGCGTGGTCGTTCCCGCCGCCGGCACCGCGTTGATCCGCCATCCCGACATGCGGTTTCTGCTCGTTGGCGATAGCGCGCGCATCGAGCCTGAGCTTGCGAGCCACGAAGCGCTGGCCAAGAAAGCCACCGTCATTCACACCGACGTCGCCGTCGCCATGGACGCGAAACCGAGCCAGGCGCTGCGCAAGGGGCGGTGGAAGTCAAGCATGTGGCTCGCGCTCGAGGCGGTGCGCGACGGGCGTGCAGATGCCGCCGTGTCGGCCGGCAACACCGGCGCGCTCATGGCCATGGCCAAGTTCTGCCTGAAGACCATCGTGGGGATTGATCGCCCGGCGATCGCCGCGATCTGGCCGACGGTGGAGGCGGAGTGCATCGTGCTCGATGTCGGCGCTAATGTCGGCGCAGATTCCCGCCAGCTCGTCGAGTTCGCGCTGATGGGCGCCGGCATGGCGCGCGCTCTGTTCGGCATCGAGAAGCCTTCGGTCGGGCTCCTCAATATCGGTGTCGAGGAGATCAAAGGCCTCGACCAGATCAAGGAAGCCGCAGGCGTGCTCAAAGAGGCGCCGCTTCCCATTCGCTATCGCGGCTTCGTTGAGGGCGACGATGTCGGGCAGGGCGTGGTCGATGTGGTGGTTACCGACGGCTATACCGGCAACATCGCCTTGAAGACTGCTGAAGGAACGGCTAAGCAGATCGGCGAATATTTGCGCGCGGCCATGGGGAGGTCGCTCCTTGCGCAACTTGGCGCGATTTTGGCGCAAGGCGCCTTTCGCGCCCTCAAGGAGAAGCTCGATCCGCGCCAACTGAACGGCGGCATTTTTCTTGGGCTAAACGGTATTGTGGTCAAAAGTCACGGTGGAACCGACGCCACCGGCTTCGCCAGCGCCATCGACCTTGCCTACGACATGGCCTCTAACGGCGTGGTGAAGCGGCTCGCGAGCGACGTCGCTGGCTTCCATACCAAGCTCGAGCTTGAAGGGGCAGCGTGAGATTTGGGGAGCGCAAGTTCTGGGGAGTAAATCGGATTGGATAAGGTGCGGACGGTCATCAAGGGGGTCGGGGGATATCTCCCTCAGCGGGTGGTGACCAATGACGACCTCGCCAAGATGATCGATACATCCGACAGCTGGATTACGGAGCGAACCGGCATCAAAGAGCGCCGGATCGCAGCCGAAGGCGAGCTGACTTCATTCATGGGTGCCGTTGCAGCGCGCGCGGCGCTCGACGATGCCGGCATGGCGCCCGAAGATATCGACCTCATCATCCTGGCCACGTCGACTCCCGACCAGACCTTCCCGGCTACCGCCGTCACCATTCAAGCAGAGCTCGGCATCACGCAAGGCGCGGCGTTCGACATGCAGGCGGTGTGCTCTGGCTTCGTCTTCGCTTTAGCAACTGCCGATAGCCATTTGAAAAATGGACTATTTAAGCGAGCTTTGGTCATCGGTTCCGAAGCGTTTTCCCGCATTCTCGATTGGGAGGACCGGTCGACCTGCGTCCTGTTCGGCGACGGGGCCGGCGCCGTGGTGGTGGAAGCGCAAAAGCCCAATGGGGCACTCACCGAGCGAGGCATTCTTGCCACCTGCCTGCGCTCCGACGGCCGCTATCGTGACAAGCTCTTCGTCGACGGAGGGCCGTCGTCAACCGGCACGGTCGGCCATCTGCGCATGGACGGCCCAGAGGTATTCCGCCATGCGGTGACCAAGATCAGCGAGGTGATCGATGCCACTTTGGCTCAAGCCGGCTACGCTGCCTCAGATATCGACTGGTTTGTGCCGCATCAAGCCAACAAACGCATCTTGGATGGCGCTGCAAGAAAGCTTGGGCTAAACCCGGAACGAATCATTGTTACGCTCGATAAACACGCTAATACCTCAGCGGCATCAATCCCTTTAGCGCTGAACGCGGCTTGCGCCGACGGGCGGATCAAGAAGGGAAATCTCGTCCTGCTCGAGGCCATGGGCGGCGGGTTCACCTGGGGCGCCGTCCTGCTCCGCTGGTAGCGGTATGTGACAGAGGTGCCGCCCGAAAGTCACACCCTGATAGAAAATAGTGAAATATCAGGAATTTGATTGCGTGACAGATTGACCATGTCGCGCTGGCTCGATTAGCATCTTGAATAGTCCCGCGACTGGGGGAGCGCTGGCAAGATGAGCGGGAAAACATTAACGCGCGCCGATTTGGCGGAAGCAGTGTTTCAGAAGGTTGGTTTGCCGCGGAACGAATCCGCGGAGATCGTGGAGCTCGTGCTGCGGGAGATCGTCGCTAGCCTCGAGCGCGGCGACACGGTGAAGCTGTCCTCGTTCGGTTCGTTCGGGATACGCGACAAAGGCCAGAGGATCGGCCGCAACCCGAAAACGGGCCAGGAAGTTCCTATCACGCCGCGCCGCGTCCTCGTGTTCCGGGCGAGCAACATCATGAAGCAGCGCATCAACGACGCGCTCTCGCGAAGAAAGGCGGCAGAATAGCTGGCGAGATTTGACGCCGAGGAGGAGAAGACTTTGGACAAGGGGCCCGAGGCGTTTCGAACCATCAGCGAGGTTGCTGACGAGCTTGAGGTCCCGAAGCATGTCTTGCGCTTCTGGGAGGCCAAATTCACGCAGCTCAAGCCGATGAAGCGGGGCGGGGGCCGGCGGTACTACCGTCCCGAGGACGTGGCGCTTCTGCGCGGCATCCGGTTCCTGCTCTATAACGATGGCTACACCATTAGGGGCGTACAGAAGATCCTGCGCGAGCACGGGCCGCGTTTCGTCATGGACTTTCGGCGCATGGCTGATCGCGAAGACAATGAAGATGCCGTGACCGGGCGTCATGAGATCCCCGACGTCGCTGCCGAAGCTGCGCGGGGCGGAGGCGCGAACGACTCCTTCACGCCGGCCGGGCCGGAAAGAAGGATGCCAAAGGCAGATCCCAAGGCACTCGGCGCCCTTCTCGACGAGCTCGAGACCTGTCGCAGGATTTTGGCCGCCGCCAAACAATAGGCGCAGGCCGCGAGCCACGGCTTGTTTCGCGGCCTCAAGCGTGTATATCCACTCTGCCAATCATCGCGGCATCGGAGCGTAGCGCAGCCCGGTTAGCGCACCGGTCTGGGGGACCGGGGGTCGCGAGTTCAAATCTCGCCGCTCCGA
>DATFVO010000121.1:0-3827 GCA_035260265.1 Methyloceanibacter sp. | reverse complement strand
TTTTTTCACGCCAGTAATGGCTCCGAGTCGATGTTGCGCGGCGGCCACAGGCTCTCTTGAGGGTTCCGAAAAGCCAAAGCCTAGCAAAGCGTTAACCCGGATTCCGTTAGACTTGCATTGCCTCGCCCGCGAAGTCATCCTGTTCAGCGGAGAAGGACGGTGCGGAGATCTATTGCCATTGTCGGGTTGATGGCCGCGCTTTCGCTCGGCTCATGCCCTGCGTTTGCCTTTCAGCAGGAGACGCCGCCGCCTCCAGATGCGACCCGAGCCACTCCGCAGCCCAACGCACCGGCGCTCCAGCTTGCCACTCCCGGCACCTCTGTGGTCGATCCTAAGGCCGAGAGCGGCGGGCTGAAAATGTTCGGTTATACGGTCATGCCGAAGCTCAATTTCGGGCTCGAGCTTCTCTATGGCGACGGGCAGCCGCAATTGGACCTGCAGCAGGGCGGTCCGACCTTCGAGGATGAGAATCGGGACGTGACCGTTCTCGGCAAGGTCAAGCGCCGCTTCTAGCAGCCTTCAGCAGATGATAGCGCGCCTCGGCGCCGCCTCAGTGCACCTCCTGACTGCGACAGGAGCGGTGCTTGCGCTTCTCGCGCTGCGCGCCGTCGAAGCCCGCGACTGGCAGATGATGTTTGTCTGGCTGGGCATTGCTCTCGTGGTCGATGCGGTCGACGGGCCTCTCGCCCGCCTCCTCGGCGTCAAGATCGTGTTGCCGCGATTCAGCGGCGAGCGCCTCGATCTGATCGTCGACTATCTGACCTACGTCGTCGTCCCGGCCTTTGCACTAACTCAGGCGGCGCTCTTACCTGAGGGCACGCGTGTTCCCGCCGCGATCGCCATCCTTCTGTCGAGTTTGTTCCACGTCGCAGACCTGAACAGCAAGACCGAAGAGGGTTACTTCGTCGGCTTTCCGGCGATCTGGAACGTCGTGTTGCTCTATCTATTCGTACTTGAGCCAGCGCCGTCTATGTCGCTCGCCATTGTCGTTTTCTTTGTGGCCCTCACCTTCGTGCCGATCCTTGCCGTGCACCCGTTCCGCGTGGAGCGGCTTCGCCCGCTCACTTGCCTCGTCGCGTTGGTGTGGACCGTGACAGCGGCGGTCGCGATCGCCAGTCCTTTCCCATCGCCGCTTTGGATCCAGGCCACGCTTCTCGCGAGCGCTGGTTACTTCACCGGAGTCGGGCTCTACCGCTGGCTGAAGCGCTGACCCAGAGCTTTCGCCATGGACCGCACTTTCCGGCTAAGCTATTAGCTCCCGGGCCGGATTTCGCGTTCAGAACCTCTCTCCCACCGACATTTCGAGGCCCATGCTTTTCGACCTCCTGACCGATCCGCATGCCTGGGCGAGCTTCGTTACGCTGAGCGCGCTGGAGATCGTACTCGGCATCGACAATGTCGTGTTCATCTCGCTCTTGGTCTCCCGCATGGCGCCGGAGCAGCGGCTCACGGCGCGGCGCGTCGGTCTATCGCTCGCGCTCGTCTTCCGCGTCATCATGCTTGGCGGCATCGCCTATGTCATTCATCTCACTACGCCGATCTTCAGCGTCGCGGGCTGCGATTTCTCCTGGCGCGATCTCATTCTCATCGCCGGCGGCCTGTTCCTCCTGGTCAAAGGCACGCGCGAGATCCACGAGGATATCGAGGGCGGGGGGCCGGAGGAGGCGGCGCCGAACCGCGTCGCCAGCTCCATGGTCTCCGCCATCGTCCAGATCGCGGTGATCGACCTTGTCTTCTCCATCGACTCAATCATCACCGCGGTCGGCATGGCCGACCATGTCGAGGTGATGATCGCGGCCGTCGCGGTCGCCATTCTCGTCATGTATTTTGCCTCCGAGCCGGTGGCAGCCTTCATCGAGCGCCATCCCACCACTAAGATGCTCGCGCTGTCCTTCCTGCTCCTGATCGGGGCGGCACTGGTCGCCGACGGCATGCATTTCCACATCCCTCGTGGCTACATCTATTTCGCCATGGCGTTTGCCGCCGCGGTCGAAGTCGTCAACGTGATGGCCTTGCGCCGGCGCCAGCGGCTCAAGAAATCGCGTGCAAGGCGCGTGCGCAAAGATGAGCGCAGCTAGCTCCCGCACCACCTTAACTTTGTCACGTAAATCCCTCGGCTTAGCCCAAAATTGACCGTCTTTGGCCGGCGCTATCGTGCCTTCATGCGCGAGTTCAAGGACAACAAAGGGGAAGCAATGAAAATACCGGAGTATTCGTACTAGCCGCTGGGCTCGTCCTCCAGGCCGCAGCCGCTGTCGCCGGGCAGTCCAGTCTGGCCGGCGACGAGCTGCGCAAAGCGATCAGCGGCAAGACCGTCTATCTCAACATCTCTGGCTTTGAGCTGCCGATCCGCTACGCCGCCAACGGCCGCATGTCCGGCAAGATGAACACGGTCGCCGCGAGCTTCTCGCGCGGCGATGGCTCCTCCGACACCGGCAAATGGTGGGTGGCCGAAGGAAAACGCCTAAGCATCGATCATTAAACGGTTTTGTTGTTGCAGAAGAGCATCGCTGTACACAGATAAAGTCTGCAGCGATCGCCCGAAGCTTGTCGGTAATGCAAAGTTTGCACTAGGGTGCTCTAATCATGACGTCGCGATTCGTTTCGCGTTCCCTCGTCACGTGGATGCCTTGTCTCAAGACTCCAGCCACGTCTCAAGACTCCAGCCACATCGAACTCCTGCGCCGCGGCCCTGGTCTTGGTGACGGATGCTGCCAAGGTTCGCGAGTTCCTAGCTGTTCGGAAGGAGGCTGTGAGAATCGTTTTTTCGACGTATCAGTCGGCGCACGTTGTTGGAGAAGCCTGCCAAGGATTGGAAGCCTTCGACCTTGGCATCTTTGATGAGGCGCACAAGACCGCTGGACGTGAAGGCGCGAAGTTTGGCGCGTTTTCCTGACCGCTACACCTCGCCACTACGATGTGCGAAAGAAAAATAAAGAGGGCGAGAAGCTGCTGGTCTATTCGATGGATCAGCCCGGGACCTACGGTCCAATAGTGCATACGCTCTCGTTTGCTGAAGCAGCAAGACGCGGCATCATCTGCAACTACAACATCATGATATCCATCGTGACCAGCGAGATGGTGAACGCCGACCTTCTGAGTCGGGGAGAGAGGTAATAGTTAAAGGTGACGCGGTGCGTGCTCGCACCGTCGCAAACCAGGTCGCGATCCAAAAAGCATGTGAGACGCACGACCTAAAGAAAATCTTTTCTTTCCATCGCAAGATCGAATCCGCGCGTGAGTTTACCAGTGATGCAGCCAGTTCCATCACCGCCCATTTGCCGACTTACGCTGCCTACCACGTCAATGGAAATATGCGGACGGCTGATCGCGAGAGGCTTATGACAGCCTTTCGCGAGGCCGACTACGCGATCATGTCGAACGCGCGGTGCTTGACGGAAGGTGTGGATGTTCCCGCCGTCGATGTCGTGGCGTTCTTGGCTCCGCGCAAGAGCAAGGTGGACATTGTTCAAGCGGCTGGCCGCGCTATGCGAAAGTCTGATCCGAAGGAGACAGGCTATGTCAAAGAGATGGGCTATGTCCTTCTTCCTCTCTTTCTGGAGACTCATAAGAACGAGACTCTCGAAGACGCAGTGAAGCGGACGGATTTTGAAGACGCATGGGATGTGCTGCAGGCGATGAAGGAACAGGATGCAGTGCTTCATGACATCATTCGCGAGATGCGCGAGGAGAGAGGTCGGCTTGGTGGTTTTGACGACAGTCGATTGTGCGAGAGGGTCGAGGTGCTGGGGCCAGAAGTCTCCCTCGATGTGCTGCGTGCGGCTGTAACGACGGCAATCGTTGACCATCTCGTTTTAGAAATGGAA
>DATFVO010000120.1:0-10121 GCA_035260265.1 Methyloceanibacter sp. | reverse complement strand
TGGAATGCAATTCAGACTCAGCACACGGGCAAGATCGAAGTCAGGATTGATCACGGTCTTCCAGAACGCGCCAAGCCCCATTAGGTCCTGCCCCAACTGCTTTTCGCTATCGGTCTGCGGGAGAATGCCTGCGCGTGGCGCAGGACTTACCAGGACAATCGCGCGGGCAAGTCCCTTTGCCGCGAGTTGCTGGGCGAGCACACCGCCCATCGAGTGACCGAGCAGAGCTGGCTGCGGTGCGACAGTTTTGAGAAAGGCCTCAAGCTCGTTGAGGTAGTCGGCCAGGCCGACCCCGACGAGAGCGGCGCCCTTCTTGTCGGCACTCAGGCCGTGGCCGGTCAGGTCTGGGGCATGGCAGGTCCAACCGAGCTCCTCGAACGCGGTCTTGAACTGATCGAAAACCCAGCCGCCCTCATTGGCGCCATGGATCATCACGATGTCCTTGGCCATGGCCTCTGTCCCCTTGCCTCTTCTCAGGTGAAGCCAGCTTGGCGATCAGGGATGCGAGGCCAAGGCCAAGCGCCGCCTGAAGAAACTCCCGGCGCAAGAGCGGCATCTTCGGCTCCTCTAAGCCCGGCGAGCCGTTGTGGCACGGCTATCGGGTGAAGCCAACCGCGCCGGGTTAAGCCCGCCTTTACCGGAGGTCGGCAGCATTACGCCCTTTGTAGCGTTGTGTAAGTCGCGAGTGGCGGTGATGGGCGTGGGGAACAAGGGGAGCGTGGGCGCCAAGCTCCCGCTCGGCAAGATCATCGTCGGAGATTGCGTCGAGGTCCTCGACATACTGCCGGAGGCCTGCATTGATCTTGTCTTCGCCGACCCGCCTTACAATCTTCAGCTCAATAACGAGCTGCTCAGGCCCGACAATAGCCGCGTGGACGGCGTCGACGACGACTGGGACAAATTCGGCAGCTTCGCGGCCTACGACGAATTCACCCACGCCTGGCTCAAGGCTTGCCGCCGCGTGCTGAAGCCGAATGGCAGCCTGTGGGTGATCGGCAGCTATCACAACATCTTCCGCGTCGGCGCCGCGTTGCAGGATCTGGGCTTCTGGGTGCTGAACGACGTGATCTGGCGCAAGACGAACCCGATGCCGAATTTCCGTGGCCGCCGCTTCACCAACGCGCATGAGACGCTGGTGTGGGCCTCGATGGGACCAAAGGCGCGCTACACCTTCAACTACGACTCGATGAAGGCGCTGAACGACGACCTTCAGATGCGGTCCGACTGGCTGTTCCCGATCTGCTCAGGCGCCGAGCGGCTGAAGCAGGACTGCGGACGCAAGACCCATCCCACGCAAAAACCTGAGGCTCTGCTCCACCGCATCATTCTCGCTTCGAGCGATCCCGGCGATGTGGTGCTCGATCCATTCCTCGGCTCTGGCACGACCGCGGTGGTCGCCAAGCGGCTCGGACGCTCGTTCATCGGCATCGAGCGCGACAGATCTTATGCCGACGCTGCTAAGGCTCGGCTCGCGACACTCGTCTGTCTCGACAAGGACTCACTCCAAGTTGCCAAGGGCAAACGCGGGGAGCCGCGCATTCCGTTCGGCGCTCTGGTCGAGCTTGGGCTGATCTCGCCCGGCACTGTGCTCTACGACGCGGCTGCGCGGCACGAGGCTAAGGTGCGCGCGGATGGCTCGATTGCCGTTGCTGGCGCGCAAGGCTCGATCCACAAGATCGGCGCGCATGTGCAAGGCGCGCTCGCCTGCAACGGCTGGACCTTCTGGCACTTCGAGGCCGAAGGCCGGCTCATGCCGATCGACGCGTTGCGCGAGGCGGCGCGCCGTCAGCTCGAGCCGCAAACTTAGCGCCGCGCCGAAGCTTCCCCTTCCGGAGTTTGGGTCAAGAAATCCGGACGCTCGATCATTCGAAACCGCGCCTCGCCCTCCTAGATACGCCGCTTCGCAAACGGCACCATTCCATTCCACAAGGAGGAAGATCATGGATCTCTACGTCATTCGCCGCCCGAGCGCGTGGGCGAACTTGCAAGAGCTTGAAGCCGCTGGCGCCAAGTCGGCCAAGATCGGCAACGAAGAGATGTCCGACCGCGTGCGCTGGATTCGCAGCTACGTAGTTAAGGAGCCCGACGGTCGATGTGGCTCAGTCTGCATCTACGAGGCGCGCGATCCTGAATCGTTTCGGGCGCATGCAAGACTCGCCTCGTGATCTCGCGTTTGCGGCTAGTCGGTCTTCACCGCATGCGTGATGACCTTCCGCATCACCGAAGGCAGCGCCGCACCCGACAGCTCGCGCAGCTTGAGCCAACGGCAGCGCGCAGGCGATGCTGCGCGCTTCACAACGGCGTCAGGTCCGACCTCGGCGCGATAGACGGAAAGCTCCAGATGGAAATGGGTGAAGGTGTGCTCGACGAGGCCGGGCACCTTCCGCCACTCGGCTTTCACCGGCGCATGGATGTGCACCACCTTGCCTTTCGGCACCTCGTCGCCCCATGGCGATGACGGCGTCTCAAGCATGCCGCCGAGCAGGCCCTTGAGAGGGCGCTCGCGAAGCAGCACTGCGCCATCGGAGCGGATCGCAACATATGTTGCTCCGCGACGCACCGGCCGCTCCGCCTTCTCATCGCGATAGGGCAATATCTCAGCAAGCGCTGCGGTATAACCATGGCAGTCGGGTCGCACCGGACAAAGCCCGCAGGCCGGGCGGCGCGGTGTGCAGATCGTCGCGCCAAGATCCATCATCGCCTGGGCGAAGTCTCCGGGCCGTTCCGCCGGAGTTAGCGTCTCGGCGAGCGCTCTGATCTCGGACTTGGCCTCGGGTAGTGGCGTGGTGACGACGAACAAGCGCGCCACTACCCGCTCGATATTGCCGTCGACTGGCGTTGCCCGCGCACCGAAGGCAATTGCCGCAATCGCCGCTGCCGTGTAGCCGCCGACGCCAGGCAATTTGCGAAGCTCCGCCTCGCTCTCGGGAAATCTGCCGCCGTGCTGTTCGACCACGGCGCGGGCGCAGGCGTGGAGGTTCCGAGCGCGGGCGTAATAGCCGAGGCCGGCCCAGGCACCGAGGACCTCGCCAAGCTCGGCACGCGCAAGCGCTGCGACATCAGGCCAGCGGCGCACGAACAGGCCATAGCGCGGCAGCACCGCCTTGACCGTGGTCTGCTGCAGCATGATCTCGCTGAGCCAGACTTTGTAAGCGTCTGGCGTCTCACCAGGGTCTGCACGCCATGGCAGATGCCGCCGCTCACGGTCGTACCACGCAAGCAGGACCTCGGCGATCGACTCGTCTGGCCGGTGCGCCCACTTCGTCGCTTGCCTCTGCATAAAGTCGAGTCTCCCGCGCGGTCCCTTGGCGCATGGTGTAAGCTCTGGCGAGACGAAGCAAGCAGGGGCGCCTCGCCCTCCACTACAAGTTGGAGTCCATGGACGAGACCGAGCGGAAGGCCCTAGCGAGAGCGGCAAGCGGCGCGCGGCCAATCGGCGCCTACGCTGCCCGTGCACTCGACCCCCCGGCGCGTGCGCGGGGCTTCGCCACCACGGCGCTGCTCGGCGAGTGGCCGGCAATCGTGGGCGCAGAGCTTGCCGAGTTCACCATGCCGGACCGGCTAGTTTGGCCGCGGCGGCACCAAGATTCCGAGGAGCCTGCACCAAAAAAGGGCTGGCGCGCGGAAGGGGCAATTCTGGTGCTCAGAGTCGAGGGCCCTCGCGCCATCGAGGTGCAGCACCGTTCAGGCGCGATCCTCGAGCGGGTCAACACCTATTTCGGTTATCGGGCCGTCGCCGAAATGCGCATCCTGCAAGCGCCTGTCACGCGGAAACCGTCGCGTGCGTCCTCGCCGCCCGCACTGGATTCCACGGAAGCCCTGCCCACGTCGGCATCAATCGAGAACGAGCGTTTGCGCAAGGCGCTTTCGCGGCTAGGCGCTGCGGCACGGGCAAAGCTCACAAGAGGTTGAGCGCCGGGCTCTTTGTCGCTCTTGCCAGAGGGCCGGTCGCCGGCTTAAGGCCTTAGTGCCGGACGCAGCATCAGGTGGAGTAGTGAGAGTGGCAAATACCGACAAGAAAACCGCGGATAAGGCAGCGACAAGCAAGATGCCTTCGGGCAAGACGTCATCCGCTCCCTCGCCACAGGAACACTCGTTGCGCCCGGTATGGCTCGCCATCATCGGCGTACTCGCCGCTGCGGCGATCGCCGCCGGCATTGTCTATTACCGCGGTGGCTTCGATCAAGCTGGAGCCGGCGGCCCGAAAAAGGACCCCGACGTAGCCCAGTTGATGGCGCCAGGGCCACTTGAGGACATCGTGATGGGAAAGCCCGATGCGCCCGTCACCATCGTTGAATATGCCTCGATGACCTGCCCGCACTGCGCCCAGTTCCACACTGCAGTGCTGCCGCAGCTCAAGGCGAAATATATCGACAACGGCCAGGTGAAGCTGATCCTGCGCGAGTTCCCGCTCGATGGGCTTGCCGTTGCCGCCTTCATGCTCGCGCGCTGCGCCGGCCCTGACCGTTACTATCCGATGGTCGGCGCGCTGTTCGAGACGCAAGGCACCTGGGCGGTGCCGGGCACCGAGGGCAAGGACAAGCTTCTGCTCATCGCGCGCCAAGCCGGATTCTCGAAAGAGAAGTTCGATCAGTGCCTGGCCGACAAGGACCTGTTCAACAAGATCGTCGCGGTGCGGCAGCAGGCCAACGAAAAGTTCCAGGTCGATTCGACACCGAGCTTCTTCGTCAACGGCAAGAGGATGAAGGGCGACCATCAGCTCAAGGACTTCGACGCGGCACTGGCGGAGGCGGGCGCGAAGCCCGTGGCGAACGCGAGTCCAGGCAACGAGGCAGCGACGCCACCCGCGTCCGCCGCAGCGCCCGCAGAAGGCTCCGTGTCTTCGCCGGAGCCGAGCAAGCCAGGGGAAACGCCCGCCCAGCCCGAGGGAACTCCCGCCCAATAGGTGTTTCAAACACATGCTGGCGAGAGCGAGTGGATCGGTCCTGATTGCTGTCGCCCTCGCCCTTTCAGGTTGCGGGGGCGGTGTCGGCGTTAGCGGCCCTGCGACGACCGCCGACAAGGCGCTCGACGTCCCGCCTCAGGCCGACCTGATGGCCGAAGGCCCGCTCGGTGAGCGCATGCTCGGCAAGCCGAATGCACCGGTGACGGTCATCGAATATGTGTCGCTCACCTGCCCCCACTGCGCGAATTTTCAGAAGAACCTGTTCGCCCGCGTGAAGAAGGAGTTCATCGACACCGGCAAGGTGCGCTTTATCGTGCGGGAGTTCCCTATCGGCCATACGTCTGGCACTGCGGCGATCATCAATCGCTGTGCACCTGAGGACAAATACTTCTTCCTGCTGAACCAGTTCCTTACGAGACAACCCGAATGGGTGAGCCAGGAGGTCCGCCCTGACGCGATCTATGCGGTCGCCAAATCGAGCGGCATGACCCGCGAGGCGTTTGACAAATGCCTATCGAATCAAACCATTATCGCCGGCTTGACGGAGGTGAAGCAGCGGGGACGGCAGTTTGGCGTGATCGGCACGCCGACCTTCTTCATCAACGGCCGCAAGGCGCAAGGGGAGGTCACCTTCGACGAGATCAAATCCATGATCGAGCAGGCCCCGCCGCCGCAATCCTCGTCGTCTTGAACGAGTGGATTTCCGCCCTCGGAAGTGACAAGCCTAAACGCCGCGTTAACCATTTGGCGCGTGAAGCTTATATCCAACGCCTCAAGGGCCTCTGACACGTGAAAATCACTCGCCTCCGCCTTCTCGGCTTCAAATCCTTTGTCGAGCCAACCCAGCTCCTGGTCGAACCCGGCCTGACCGGCGTGGTCGGACCCAACGGCTGCGGCAAGTCGAACCTGCTTGAGGCGCTGCGCTGGGCCATGGGCGAGACGTCCTACAAAAGCATGCGCGGTGCGACCATGGAGGATGTGATCTTCGCAGGCTCGCAGGATCGTCCGGCGCGCAACACCGCCGAGGTCACGCTGTTCATCGACAACAGCGCCCGCACTGCGCCTGCCGAGTTCAACGATAGCGACCAGCTCGAAGTGACGCGCCGCATCGAGCGCGAGGCGGGTTCGGCCTATCGGGTGAATGGGAAGGACGCTCGCGCCCGCGACGTGCGCCTCTTGTTCGAGGATGCCGCGACCGGCGCGCGCTCTCCGGCGCTGGTGCGCCAGGGCCGCATCGGCGAGATCGTCAATGCCGCGCCGCAGGAGCGCCGCCGTGTGCTCGAAGATGCCGCTGGCATTGCCGGTCTGCACAGCCGCCGCCATGAGGCCGAGCTCAGATTGAAGGCGACGGAGGCAAATCTCGCGCGCCTGTCGGACCTTATTGGTCAGCTCTCCACGCAATTACAGCAGCTTCGGCGTCAGGCACGCCAGGCGCAGCGCTATCGCGAGATCTCCGGCAAGATCCGCGCAGCAGAGGCGCTCCAGCATCACCTCCATTGGGTCGCGGCTTGCGCCCATGTCGAGCAGGAGGAGGCCGCGTTCCAGGCTTCGCTCGGCACGGTCGCGCAAGAGGCCAAGGCCGAGGGTGAGGCTCTGCGCCAGCAGGCTGAAGCCGCCGAGAAGCTCCAGCCTTTGCGCGACGAGGAGGCTGCGCGCGCCGCCGTGCTGCATCGCTTAAGCGTCGAGCGCGATGCGCTCGAGCGTGAGGAAGCGCGCGCCAAGGCACGCCAGGCAGAACTCGAGACGAGACTCGCCCAAGCCTCGCGCGACCTCGCTCGCGAGGAGGAGCACATCGCCGAGGCCGACGGCATGTTGCGCCGGCTTGGCGAGGAGGGCCGCAAGCTTGCCGCGGCGAGCTCGCGTGCGCATGAGGAGCCGCAACTTCGCGAGGCAGCCGCCCGCGCCGCAGAAGCACTTGCCGCTGCCGAAACAGCTTTAAGCGAGGCAACGAGCACGCTCGCCACGGCACGCGCCGAGCGCGAGCGGCTCAAGGTCGAGCGGACAGAACTCAAGGAGCGGCTCGCGCGGCTCGATGCGCAAGCCGGCGAGATCGGCGTCGAGCTCGGGCACCGGGAGGCTGAAAGCGAAAGCGACAGCGGGCTCGCTGAATTGAAAGCCGAGCTCGCCCGTCTCACAAGCGCGGCCGAAGCCATCGAAGCCGAGCTTGCCGCGGCTGAGGCCGAGGAAGAGCAGGCGCGCTTCCACGAGGCGAAGACTCGCGCGCTCGCAGCCTCGGCCAAGCTCGTCAGCCAGGAAGTCGAGACCGAGCTTGCCACGCTGATCAAATTGCTCGCGCCAGCGAGCGGTGAGTGGTCGCCCATCGTCGACGAGATCAAGGTCACTTCCGGCTACGAGCAGGCGCTCGGCGCGGCGCTTGGCGATGATCTCGACGCCGCGGGCGATGAGAAGGCGCCTGCCCACTGGCGGCACGCGGTGCATGCCGCCTCGGATCCTGAGCTTCCCGAAGGCGCAACCCCTCTCAGCAAATTCGTCAAGGCGCCAAAGGTCCTCGCACGGCGGCTCGCGCAGATCGGTGTGGTGGAGGCCGCACAGGGCCGCGACCTTCAGACCAAGCTCGCGCTTGGCCAGAGGCTCGTGTCCAAGGACGGCGATCTCTGGCGCTGGGACGGCTACAGCGTGAAGGCGGGCGCTGCGAGCGCCGCCGGCGCGCGTCTCGTCGAGAGAAGCCGGCTCGAAGCTCTTAAAGTGGAGCGCACAGCGGCAGAGGGACGAGCCAAATCTACTGAGACCGAGCTCACCGATGCAGTGAGCAAATTGGGGGCTGCGGCGCAGAAGACGAAGACTCTCCGCCAGTCGGCCAAGGACGCTCACGCCGAGCTCGATCGGACGCGCAGTGCTATCGCCGCTGCTGAGCACGCGGCGCAAGCCTATTCGAAGCAGCTCGGTGCGCTCGCCGAAGCCGTCGCGCGCACACGTTCCGCGCAGGATGAGGCCCGGCATCATGGAGCGCGAATCGACGCTGCGCTTGCGGCGCTTGCTCCAGTCTCTGAGTTTGAGGCTGCGCTCGCAGAGGCGCAGGAGCGGGCTGCAACAAGCCGCTCTCAGGCAGCCAAGGCTGAAGCCGCGCTCGAAGGTTTCGAGCGCGAAATGAGGCTCCGTCAGGAGCGAATGGAAGCGATCGCTGCCGAAGAAGAGCTTTGGCAGAAGCGGATCGCCAACGCCCGCGACCAGATCGCGACCTTGCGTGCGCGCGAGGAGGAAACGAGCGCGGACCTCACTGCGCTCGCCAATCTGCCTGCCGAGATCGAACAGCGCCGCTCGAAGCTGCTTGACGCTATCGGCGCAGCCGAGCGCGAGCGGAGCAAGGCGGCCGACGGTCTCGCCGTTGCCGAGACCGCGCTCAAGCAGCGCGAGAAGGTGTTGCGCGACGTGCAGGAGCGGCTGTCAGCCGCGCGCGAGGCCCGCGCAAGATGCGAGGCCCTACTAGAGGGCGCGCGCGAGCGGCGCAGCGATTGCGCCCGCACCATACGCGAGCAGCTCGACTGCACGCCTGAGGCTTGCCTTTCGCTTGCCGGGCTGAAGCCGGGCGCCGAAATTCGACCACTCGTTGAGGTCGAGGCCCGCCTTCTGAAGCTCAAAGGCGACCGCGAGCGGCTTGGCGGCGTCAATCTTGCCGCCGAGGAGGAGGAAGCCGAGCTCTCCACGAAGCTCGAGGAGATGCAGCGCGAGAAGGCTGACGTCGAACAAGCCATCGCGCGGCTCCGCCAGGGCATCGCCAATTTGAACCGCGAGGGTCGCAAGCGGTTGCTCGAAGCCTTCGAGACGGTCAACGGCCACTTCGGCCGGCTGTTCAAGACGCTGTTCGGCGGGGGCACTGCCGAGCTCAAGCTCGTCGATTCTGACGATCCGCTCGAGTCTGGTCTTGAGGTTATGGCCTGCCCGCCCGGCAAGCGGCTCCAGGCGCTGACGCTGCTGTCCGGCGGCGAAAAGGCGCTGACCGCGCTGGCCCTGATCTTCGCTGTGTTCCTCACCAATCCCTCGCCGATCTGCGTGCTCGACGAAGTGGACGCGCCGCTCGACGACTCCAACGTCGAGCGGTTCTGCCGGCTGATGGAGGAGATGGCCAAGGAGACCGATACGCGCTTCCTGATCATCACCCACCATCCGCTCACCATGGCGCGCATGAGCCGGCTGTTCGGAGTGACCATGGCCGAGCGCGGCGTGAGCCAGCTCGTCTCGGTCGACCTCGAGACCGCAGAACGCCTCCGCGACGCGAGCTAATCGCTCCCACCGCACTCCTATGTCATTGCCCGGCTTGACCGGGCAATCCAGTACCCCCGCGTTCCCAAATCAACTGAGATCAGCGGTTACTGGATTCCGCTTTCGCGGGAATGACGCGTACTCCTTAGGTGATTTCGGGCCCTCGGGACTTCCTTGACAGGTGAGATTCCCCAACTAAAGTGCGCGCCAAGCTTAAGGACCAGCCGGTCCCTAAGGCTCTCCCGGAAATTGAGCAGTGCCAATGGCCGGAGCCGACAACAAGTCCGGTCGCGAACCCAAGGGCCGTGACGCTGAGAGCATTCGTCAGCGGCTCGACAAGCTTGGGCAGCAACTGGCGGATGCCAAGGAAAAGCGCGCTGCGGCGCCACAGTCGGTACCAGAGGCACGAGGGGCCGCGCTTGGCAAAGCTCTGAGGCTTGCGACTGAGCTGGTCGCGGGCGTTGCCGTCGGGGGTTTCATCGGCTGGGCGCTCGACCGGCTGTTCGGCTTGGCGCCGTTTCTGATGGTGGTGTTTTTGATTTTGGGCGCCGCCGCGGGGATCATGAATGTGGTGCGCTCTGCCAAGGAGATGCAGGCCAAGGCGCCGCCAGCCGGCAAGGGGCCGCCGGAGGTTGTGGATGATGATGACGATTAGAGGCGTTTGACAGTGATCGAAGCATACGCCGCAGGAGGAGCTGAGCATGGGGCAGCGGGCGGAGGCAGCCTGCCCAATCCCATGCACCAATTCGAGATCAAGCGACTCATCCCGCTAGAGCTGTTCGGCTTCGACGCCTCCTTCACCAACTCGGCACTTTTCATGGTGATCGCCGGCACGATCATCACGCTGTTCACCGTCTACGCCATGCGCAACCGCGCGCTTGTGCCTTCGCGCGTGCAGTCGGTTGCCGAGCTGTCCTACGAGTTCGTCGCCAATATGGTGCGCGACAATGCCGGCACCGACGGCATGAAATATTTCCCGTTCGTGTTCACGCTG
>DATFVO010000119.1:0-9525 GCA_035260265.1 Methyloceanibacter sp. | reverse complement strand
TTATAGTCAAGATAGGAGCGCTGGTTCATGCTCTGCCGAAGCTCGCGGCCCGGAGCCGCGGTTAGCGCTTGCACGAGCCCCCATCGCGCGTGCTATGAAGCGCGGCCTGACATTGAACCGCGCCAAGTGCCCAGCTATGTCGGCGCGGTCTTGTTTGGAACAATTCTAATCTTAAGTCTCGTATAGGATTCCGGAGCGGCAGAGTCAAGTTTTGCAGCGATGGTTCGCGCTTCCCATTTAGCTCGCGCGAGCACCTGGCGCCTCCGTTCCCGGTCACGGTGAGAGTGGTGTTGAGGCCGAACATACATGCCTGAAGTCAATATCAGCGGGCCCGGCGGCAGAATCGAGGCCCGCTACCATCATGAGCGCGGACAAAACACCCCTGTAGCGCTCATCCTCCATCCCCATCCGCAGTTCGGCGGCACCATGAATAACCAGGTGGTCTATCACCTTTATTACGCCTTCCAGAGGCGTGGATTCTCGGTGCTGCGCTTTAACTTCAGAGGCGTCGGGCGGAGCGAGGGTCTGTTCGACAACGGGCCTGGCGAGCTTGCCGACGCGGCGACCGCTCTCGACTGGCTGCAGGCCTACAACGCCGATGCCGCGACCTGCTGGATCGCCGGCGTGTCGTTTGGCGCGTGGATCGCCATGCAGCTCTTGATGCGGCGTCCCGAGATTGAAGGCTTCATCTCGGTGGCCCCTCCAGCCAACCTCTATGACTTCACCTTCCTCGCCCCCTGTCCTTCGTCAGGCCTCATGGTCAACGGTGCAAAGGATCGAGTCGTGCCGACCGAGGCGGTGCGCGGGCTGGTCGATCGCCTCAAGACGCAGAAGGGCATCGTCATCGACCACGCTACGGTGCCTGACGCCAATCACTTCTTCGAGGGCCGCATGGACGGGCTCATGGAGGTGGTCGACGCCTATCTCGATAAGCGGCTCGGCAAGACCAAAAAGAAGAAAGAGTCGGCAGCCTAGCGCCCCTCCGCTCCCGTGCATTCGCGTCGCAAACCTGATACAGGCTTTCGCGAATGCGAAACTTCGCTGGGCCGCGCCCCATGAGCACAGTGAAATCGGACGTCCTCCGGGAGCTTAAGGCCCGCGGCTTCATCCATCAGGCGACCGAGGAAGCCGGCCTCGACAAGCTGCTCAGAACCGAGCGCGTCGCCGGCTATATCGGCTTCGACTGCACCGCGCCGAGCCTGCATGTCGGCAACCTGCTCGGCATCGTGATGCTGCGCAAGCTGCAACAGGCCGGCCACCGCCCAATCGTGCTGATTGGCGGGGGCACCACCAAGGTCGGCGATCCTTCGGGCAAGGATGAGTCGCGCAAGCTCCTCAGCGATGCCGAGATTGCGGCAAACATTGCCGGCATCGAATCGGTATTCGCAAAATTCCTGAGTTTCGGCGGTGGAGACACCGGAGCGGTGATGATCAACAACGCCGACTGGCTCGACACGCTCAATTACATCGATTTTCTGCGCAACTACGGCCGCCATTTCAGCGTCAACCGCATGCTGACCTACGACTCGGTCAGGCTGAGGCTCGAGCGCGAGCAGCCTTTGAGCTTCATCGAGTTCAACTACATGGTCCTGCAGGCCTACGACTTCATCGAGCTTTACCGGCGTCTGGGCTGCCGCCTGCAGATGGGCGGGTCGGACCAATGGGGCAATATTGTGAGCGGCATCGAGCTCGGCCGCCGCGCCGATGGCGTCGAGCTGTTCGGGCTCACCTCCCCTCTCCTCATCACGGCATCAGGCGCCAAGATGGGCAAGACCGCGTCGGGCGCAGTGTGGCTCAACGCCGACATGCTGTCGCCCTACGACTATTGGCAGTATTGGCGGAACAGCGAGGACGCGGACGTCGATCGCTTCTTGAAGCTTTTCACCGAGCTTCCCCTCGACGAGATCGCGAAACTCGCCAAGCTGAAGGGCGCCGAGCTGAACGAGGCGAAGAAGATCCTCGCCACCGAGGCGACCGCACTTGTCCATGGTCGCGATGCCGCCGATCGCGCGGCGGAGACGGCGCGGACGACTTTCGAGAAAGGCGAGATCGCTCAAAGCCTGCCAACGCTGGAGGTGCCACGTGCCGATCTCGAAAAAGGCCTCGGCGTGCTCAATGCGAGCGTGCTTGCCGGCTTCGTTCAGTCGACCGGAGAAGCGAGGCGTCAGATCAAGGGCGGTGGCATCAAGGTGAACGACGAGCCTGTCACCAATGAGCGGCAGTTGCTCACGCCTTCCGATCTCACGCCCGACGGCGTGATCAAGCTCTCACTCGGCAAGAAGCGGCACGCTCTGATCCGGCCGGTGTGAGCTCGAAGCGCCTCTATTGGGGCGGCGGGGGTACGAAGTTGTGCCGCGGTTCCAGCGGGGCAGGCCCGAATCCGCCGCCCGATGACGCTGCGGCAGAATCGGGGACCGAGCCGGTGAAATCGAAGATTTGACGGAAGATGCCGGGCGTGATTGCCGAGATGGGGTTCACGAGCACCTCGGGATCGTCGAGTTTGCCTTTGATGGCGAAGGTAATGCCCACCACGCCCTCGCCCTGACGGCCGACAAAGACCTTGCCGAGAATGGGAATGGCGCCAAGCGCCGAATTCAGCCCGTAAAGGGGAACATAGGTGCCGCCGAGCTCGACGGTTTGCGCCTTGAAGTCGACCGTGCCGCGCATGGTGGCGCCGAGCTGTGTGCCATTCATATAAGCATCTCTTAGCTGGAACTTGCCGCCGCCCACGGTGAACGGTGCGCGTAACTGGTCGAAGACGATGTGCTGTCGCGTGACCTTTTGCTTGCTCTCGCCAAGAACCGCGGTCGAGTTCGGGTCGGTGAGCACGTCGTTGACTACAGAGTCGCCAAGCACGGTGAAATTGTGGGCCCACAACGTGCCGCTCTTCGAGCCGGCCGCACCCGCATCGAGATTGACTTGGAGCGATGCCTCTCCACCCTCGACGCTTGGGTAAAAGCCGATGAGTCGGAAGGCTGCGCCGGCATCATGCGCCTCGGCCTTGATCAGGCGGGCCCCTTCGCTCTGCTCGAGGTCAACCGCCGCCGGGCTGCTGCCGTTCAGCTCGGCCATGGCATCAAGTGCAACCAGCCGCCCGTTGCGCTTCTTCATGGTGACCTTCACTTTTTTTGCCACCGTGTCGTAGAAGCCGAACACCGTGTCGATCTCGGCCGAGAAGTCGACGCCGAACGGATCGGCCGGCTCGGCCGACCCGTCATCCGCAAGCTGGCCTGCAGAGAACAGGGACTGAAAGAATTGCCTGCCATCATAGCTCGCGCCTTGCGCCTTGATGTCGAGCACATTGTCGTTGCGCACGATGGCGGTGATCTCGACATGGGTGCCGCGGCTGACTGAAAAGTCGGAGAAATAGAACTCCTTGAGGTGCTGCTCGGCATCGAGCGCGATCGCCCCGTCGACGGCGATGTCGTCACCGAGGATTTTAAAATTGTCGAGATCGGTCGAGCCGTCCTCCTTGGGCACGATGTCGAACTGCACCCTCGCCGTGTGTCCCACCGGCTTGGTCCAGCCCATGCTACCGAAGAGAAGCCGCGCATCGGTCAAATCGGCTTGCATGCTCATGCTGTGAGCACCGGAGCCAAAGCCCGAAATCGACAGGGTGACGGGCGTCGGGCCGTGGACCAGATGGTTGACCTTGATCCCGAGCTTCTCACGCGAAGCCTCATCGAGGGATGCCGTCACTCTGATCGGCGGCTGACGGTCGTCGGGCGTGTAGAAGATGTATTGCCAGGCGAGCTCCGCCGGAACGCCCTTGATGGTGATCTCGCCCTTTGCCTCGACCGCTTGGTCGGTAAGGTTCACGTCAAGATTGCCGCGTTCGACGTCGACATCGCCCACCAGATTTGAGGCGATGGCGTTGTTGAGCCGCGCCTTGCCGTTGAACTTGATCTGATTGAACTCGAGATCAGCCCTAAGCGGCATCGACAAGGCAAAGTTGCCGCCCGCCGTGCCTTCGAGAAAATTCGGCTTCAAACCCACACTTGTCACGTAGCCTAGGGGTTGGTGATCAAGAAGCTCGAGCACCGTCGGTGTGGCGCCATCCGCCCTGAAGGTGACCTCGCCTTGTTGCGGATCCTGACGCAGATCGGGAATGAAGAAGCGGCCTTGGCTTAACGCGATCTCTTGTCCCGACGGCACCACAATCTTGCCTTGCGGAATGTCGACGGCAAACTCGGTCCCCGACACGGTGAGCTTGGCGGCCCCGGTCATGACCGGAGGCATCTTGGGGATATAGGCGATGCTCATGCCGGAAAGGTCGAGCTCGACCTTCACGGCATCTGCGGGAAGCGCCCCCCCGGCTTGGACTTGTGCAAGCTCCCCGGGGTTCAAGGCTACGTTGAACTTGCCGCCCAAGACCTGGCCGCCTGCCACTCGCTCAAGCACCCAGGCCCGGGCTTTGCCGGCCAGGAATTTTGGCCAGAACAGCTTCAAGGTGTCGACCGGCATCGGGCTCACCTCGCCCGTCAAATGCACTTCGGGCGAACCCGCAGCATCGACGAAACTGCCCGCCAGTGAGATCGAGGCCTTCCCGGAGCGAATGATGAATCGGCTCAGCGTCACGCAGCCATCTTTCGCGCTGATGCTGCCATTGACCCGCCATTCGTCGACTTTCATCGGCGGCAGCCCGAACTCCTCGACCGCAAGCGTCGCCTCGTCGGCCCGCAAGACGAAGTCCCAGGATGCCGGCTCGCCACTTGCATCGCGCAGCGGGTGGAATCGGCCGCTAATGGTGGCTTTGCTCTTTCCCCAGACCAGCGTCGAGGGCGCGATCTCGACCGCGTCCTCCGCCTTCACATAATGGACCTCGAGATTGCCGTAGTCGATGCGCATGGGACTGTCGGGATCCCAAGGCGGCGTGATTTGGCCGCTCCCCAATTTGAGCTTGGCGTCGCCATCCAGGAACTCACCTGAATTGGAAAGCTCGACATTTGCCTCGCCATCCACCGCCATGTCGAGCGCCCTCAGCGCGCCGAGCGAGGAGAAGTTTCCAGCGATGCCCGATGGAACAAGATTCTGGATGAGCGCGGTAATGCCGAGGCTCTGACGCCTGACGTGCTGCTCGGTGCGAACCTCAAGCTGCCAATCTCCCTTGGACGAGGCGATGTCGGCTTGGCCCACGAGGAGGCTTCTTTGGTCTTTGTGCTCGAGGTCGACAGAGAAGTCAGGCACTTGCCACGATGTCTCGGTGCCGTTCTGATTGAGCACCACCAGCGCATTCTTGACGCCGAACCGCGTCAAGTACGAGCTGTTGCCGCTGCGCGCGCGCTCGAACACTTGGGTCACGGTGCTGGTCACGTCGAGCACGCGGCCGCCTGCCAGCGGCGCTTCCTGACGCTTGGCGATGGTGGTTTCGGGCGCCGACGGGACTTGAGGCTGGCTCATAGGCGGCTCAGCAGCCGGCTGAGAGCCGTGGACGACCGGCTCGCTCTCGAGTGCCCCAGGCCGTGAGAAGGTCAACGCCAGGCCTCGGTCGGATTCGTAGAAGAGGAGGAGCCGCGGGCCGATGAAGTCGACGCTGCCGGGAGCGATCCGTCCTGACAGCAGCGCATTTCCGCTCATGCCGATGGCCGCGAGCGGCGCCTGCGCAAGGATCGCGCCGTTCTTGTCCATGAGCCTGATGTTGCGCAAACGGAACAGGACGCCAGGTCCGTCGGGCGAGCGCTGGAGGATCGCATCGTCGATTTTCACGTGCAGGTCTGACAGTTCGCCGTTGATCGCGGCCTCGATGGTGGGGACGAGGCTCGGAAGCGAGATGGGGCCGCGGCCAAGCCGCCCGTAGCCGGCCACGATGATAACGAGGCCGACGACGAGGATGCCGGCGAAGATTTCGCGGCAGACATGCGCGCTGCGCGTGGAGAGTTTCTTGAGCTCGATCTGGACCGGCGGCGGGACCCGCTTCACCAGCGCCCTGCCCCGCTCAGGCAATGCGAGAAGCGCCTTACCACCTTCGGTGGTGAGTTTGGCAAGAGCGCCTGAGAGCGGCTCGTTCATCCCCTCAATGGTCCCGCCATGACGAAAGCCGTGAGAGCAGCATGCCGTCGAGAGGCTGCGAGCAGCCGAACGCAGAGACGGCCCCGCTTCTCACTCGCGGCGCCTCACATTACCCATGGCCCGTTGTCGGCATCCCCCCAACGCTAAGCCCTCGAACCCCACACTAAGCTGCCTTGTTACCGTGACGCCAATGCGAGGCTAAGGGCTTATGGCATAAGAAGGACTAAAATCGGCTAAAGGAAGGCGGTTCTTCAAGCGCTTGCTGGAACTTAGCCGGACGACCGGAACACAGCCCGAACTGTCACGAGAACGCCAATGACAAGCGGAAAGCGAGGCGATATTGTCAAGTAAGGAGTGGGCGCTGGGGTGTTGATCCTCGAGACGGGAACCTCCGCGACAATCCCTTCAAGCGGCTTATTCCTGTTTGAGTCGCGATTCTAAGCGCCGAGGAAGGTCTTCGGTGCGGCGTACAGTGTCATGGGGAGATACCAGTATGTTCACCAAGAAACCCGATCCGGGTGAGAGCGTAACGAAGATGGGCGAGCGGTCCGCTGGTGAGTTAAAGACTCCCTTCACCGAGCGGCCCACAACCTATGCGGCCAAGAGCCCAAGCCCGAGCGCAAGCAAGATGGTCCCCTCGATCATCGGCGAGGACCTGTCGATCACCGGTAATGTCACTTCCAAGGGCGAGATTCAGGTCGACGGCGAGATCCAGGGCGATATCCATTGCGGCTCGCTCCTGCTCGGCGACAAAGCGCAAGTAATCGGCAGCGTCATCGCCGAGGACATCGTGGTGCGCGGCCGCGTGGTGGGCTCAGTGCGGGGCCTTCGCGTCACGCTGCAGGCGCAGTCCCATGTCGAGGGCGATATTTTCCATCAGAGTCTGGCCATCGAGCAGGGCGCTTACTTCGAAGGAAAATCGCGGCGCTCCGACGATCCTCTGGCTGAAGTCAAAGCGGCCCCGGGGTCGTCCAGCCGGGCCGATAAAGCAGCGGGCTTCGAGGCGGGAAACGGCTCGAGCACTGTCGCGACCCGCGCTGCTGAATAGAGGCACGCATTTTCGAAGGACTTGATCGGAGCCGCGTCTCGAGCGCGGTTTCTAGACTTTTGCATCGGCGTGAATGCGCTCGGCGAGAGCCGCCTCTATGAAGCGATCGATGTCGCCGTCGAGCACGGCGGAGGGGTTGGTGCTCTCGACCCCCGTCCGCAGATCTTTTACAAGCTGGTAGGGCTGCAATACGTAAGACCTGATCTGGTGCCCGAAGCCAATGTCTGACTTGGCGTCGGCTGCTGCTTGCGCCTCTTCCTCTCTCCGCTTCAACTCGGCTTCGTAGAGCCGCGCGCGTAGCATGGCCCAGGCGGTTGCACGATTCTTGTGCTGCGAGCGCTCGTTCTGACATTGAACCACGATGCCGGTCGGAATGTGCGTGATACGGACCGCGCTGTCGGTCGTATTCACGTGCTGACCTCCAGCTCCCGACGAGCGATAGGTGTCGATGCGCACGTCATTATCATCGATGTCGATCTCGATCGTATCGTCTATGGCGGGATAGACCGAGACCGAAGCGAAACTCGTGTGACGGCGCGCGTTCGAGTCGAAGGGCGAGATGCGCACCAGACGGTGCACACCTGACTCGGTCTTGAGCCAGCCATAGGCGTTGGCGCCCTTCACCAGCACCGTCGCCGATTTGACGCCGGCCTCCTCGCCATAGTGCTCGCCGATGACCTCAACCTTGTAATCGTGCGCCTCGGCCCAGCGCACATACATGCGCTCGAGCATCTGCGCCCAATCCTGGCTCTCGGTGCCGCCGGCGCCGGCGTGGATTTCCACATAGGCGTCGTTGGCGTCGGCTTCGCCGGAGAGAAGCGCCTCGACCTCGCGTGTATGCACCTCCTGGCGCAGTCGCTTGAGCGCATTCTCGGCCTCGGCGATGACGCTTTCGTCCCCTTCTTCCTCGCCAAGGGCGGCGAGCTCGACATTGTCGTCGAGCTCGCGGGTGATGCGGTCGAAGGCGATGAGCGCGGTTTCGAGCTGCTGGCGCTCGCGCATCAGGCTTTGCGCGCGCCGCGTGTCGCTCCAGAAATTGGGGGCTTCGGCTTCGCCGTCGAGGATCGCTAGCCGCGCCTTGGCCTGGTCAGGGTCAAAGATGCCTCCTGAGCAGGGACAGCGACTCTTTGATCTCGTTGACGACCGACTCAGTTTCGGCGCGCATTGCTTCCTCGATAAGCGAAGGGATCGGATTGCCGTCAGGCGATTACGATCTGCCCGACCTACGTTGTCCAACTATATGGGAACTAGTAGAGGCCGCCGGTACCCGATGTCAAAGCATGGTCGTTGCCCGGAGGCGGACCAGGGGGCGGGCCAGGCGGTGCATCTGGAGGAGGGCCGCCGAAACCGTCGGAGGCGATCTGACCCCCGCCTAGTCCCTCGTCCTCTGGAACTGAGCCCGCAGGCTCCTGCCCTGGCTTGAATGCCTCCAATACGGCGGTCTTATCGCCGACCCCTGCCGGCAGGCCAGTCTTGTGGTTGACGCGCACGAGCTTGATGCCGGGCGGAGCTCTGAAGGGAACTGGAGGAACGTCGGCGAGAGCCTCCCTCATGAAGTCGCGCACGACTGGAGCCGCGAGATTGCCTCCAGTTTCGCCATGTCCGAGCGAGCTTGGCTGGTCGTAGCCGATATAGACCCCGACGGTAAGGTCGGGCGTGAACCCGATGAACCAGGCGTCCTTGTAGTCGTTGGTGGTGCCGGTCTTGCCGGCGATCGGCCGATTGAGGACTTTCAGCTTCTGCGCCGTTCCGCTTTGAATGACGCCCTCCATGACATTGGTCATCTGGAAGGCACTCATCGGATCGACGATCTGTTTGCGGTTGTCGGCGAGCTCAGGCTCGGCCTGGCCCGACCATTCTCGCGCCGCGCAAGCAGTGCAATCGCGATCGTCATGACGCCAGATGGTCCGGCCGTAACGATCCTGGATGCGGTCGATGAAGGTCGCCTTGATCTGCTTGCCGCCGTTATCGATCATGGAATAGCCGGTAGCCATGCGGAGCAGCGTGGTCTCGCCGGCGCCGAGCGCCATGGAGAGCGCCGGCATCAGGTTGTCGTAAACGCCGAAGCGCCGCGCATATTCGATGATGATGGGCATGCCCATCTCGTTGGCGAGCCGCACTGTCATCAGGTTGCGCGAGTGCTCGATGCCGAAGCGCAAGGTCGACGGGCCCGCGGCGGAGCCAGCCTCGTAATTCTTCGGGCACCACTGCGGCATGCCCGCCCCTTGCGAGACGCAAATTGGGCCATCGACGATGATGCTTGACGGCGTATAGCCGTTATCCATCGCGGTCGTGTAGATGATCGGCTTGAACGAGGAGCCCGGCTGTCGGCGCGCCTGCGTCGCGCGGTCGAACTGGCTCGCGGCGAAGCTGAAGCCGCCGACGATTGCCAAGACCCGCCCGGTGTGGGGATCCATCGCGACCAGAGCGCCGCCGACGGCTGGGACCTGCTGCAGCGACCATTGTCC
>DATFVO010000118.1:0-3191 GCA_035260265.1 Methyloceanibacter sp. | reverse complement strand
TGTTTGCGGTGTCTGGGACCCTGGCTCTGGCGAGATGGCACCAAAGCCTCTGGCGAGGGTTAGTCGCTAATTGCGACGCGGATGATTGCCCCCTTTGGGCTCGACGTAATCCCAATGCGAGCCGAGCCTGCTGCAACTCGGCGCGGCTAGATGGTTGAGTAGGTTGGGCATCGCGTAGTCCGCACCATAAGGCGATGAGGTCGTCGCGCGCAGCCGGGGCGGGTTGTTGGAGATGTTGCAAGGATGGGCACGGCAGCCCCACGCCGTAACCGCCGGTGCCGGAGGGTTCTTGAACTTGAGCCAATCCGTCGATCGGCCGGAACGATAGATCGAGTCCTTGCCCTTCGACACAATGTCTTCGAGTCCCATCTTGCAGGCGTGGGCGAAGATGGTCGGGCCGTCACCTTCCATGTGTTCGTTGAAGCGCAGGCCAAGGACAGCTTTGGCCAGCATACTTCGAAGCGTGGCCTTGCGCACTTCCAGGGGACTCGAGGAGGTCCATGGTCCGATCAAGGCCGGACATTCGCGCGCATCGAGCGCATCCTCGAAGAGGAGGAGGATCGCACCGATTTTGTCCGGCGCGTCGCCGAGCGCGAGCTCAAGCGCCGGGAGGCCAAGAAAGGCGCAAAACGCTCGAGATCATGAGCGCCCCGGGCCTAGTGCGGTAGCTGGATAACAGAGGACGGCTTATTTTTCTTGAGGTCGAAGTTATAAATGGGCTCTCCGCCCGTGGTCAAAACCACTTCTCGCCCACATTTCGGTTTTCTGAACGTCCAGCGTCCTGATGCCCGCCAAATGGGCACTTCTATCCCTTTCGCAAGCGTCCGGGCGGACGGACAAAAAATGCAAGAAACGCCCATTTTATCGAGGTTTGGACGTTGGACGCTCAGAAAAGCGAAATGCCGACGGAAAGAAAAAGTGGCAGGCAAAGCAGGCTCATAGGTAACGAGCCCAGACGTCCTCAAAGCTGGCCCGACGGTACCCCTTTGCATCCGGTGCGCCGGGTGGGTGGACGGTTGCGGATATGATGCAAAAGGGCTTGAGCAGCTTGGCGAGCTGTCGGTCGGTAATGGGTTCGCCCTTAGAATAGGCGACCCACGGGCGCTCCTCGTCAACGGCTAGGGCTGCGATCAGCGCCTTGGTTGTCATCTCGGACGCCTGGCTGGCGTCGAACACCTTCCTGATATCGCCGAGCAGCTCGACGCCAAGGCTATCCTCGCCATCTGCGCCCCCGGAGAGCACTAAAGCAGCCTTGCGAGCGTGCCCGGGCCATTCGCCGGCGGCACGTTCTGCGATCGCCAGCAGCGGCTCCCACAGGTCCATGGCGCGGTCATTAAGGGCGGGCAGCAACGCTGGCGTCACTTGCGCGAGCGCGGCGGCGTTATCGTTGGCCCAGCGCAAGCACTGCCGGCGAAACCGCGCGTGTGCCTCGCTATCGCGCCGGCGCAGACGCTCTGCTTTCTCACTCGCCATTTTCCGCTGCATCGGGATGACAATGGATCGGTCAGTGAGCGTTGGCGTGAGTTGTCCGATTAGACCATACGCCTTCGGACAGAACGTCGAGAACAGTCGCGTGGTAATCGACGTGCCTTCACCTTCACAGACCTCGGCAAAGCCGGTGGGCTCGAATCCACCGCACAGGATGCCTTGGCGCTCGTCCTTCGTGTCTACCACCCATCCCACTTCATCCAACACCAACGTTGGCTGCTCGGTATCCACAGAGCGGTAAATGGCGGCTTTGCTCATGGTGTCGGTCTTCTTGCCCCGCCGGCAAAGCCAGTAGAGCAATGTCATGAGAACCGTTTTGCCGCACCGGCGCGTCGGTGAGGTAATCGAGAGGTAGGGGGCAATATCAAATTTCTCGAATACCCAGGTGAAAAGCGTCCAGAGGGCTAGCGCAATATCGGCATACTTGGGCAAGACGACATAGCGGTTAAAGTGAGCGCGCAATGCGTCGAGCAGCGCGGCGCCATCAACGTGCTCTGGCCATGGCTCGACGGACCAATGCGGCAGAAAGTCTTTCGCAGACGCGGCTTGCGCCCGCAGCTCGGCGACCTCCTGATCGAGCGTCTTAAGCTGGATGCCCAGCTTGTCCGCTTCTGCCTTACGCCGCCGGTCGTACTCGAAACGCGGGAGGTGGGCGAGCTCAGCCAGCAATGGCTCGTGTTCTCCGCGGGGATGCTTCTTAAGCCAGCTCTCGCACATCCCGCGAATGTCACGCTCCTCCTGCGCCCAGTCCCACGCCGGATCGCCGACCGACCTGGTGGCAGCCAGCACCCTGGCGACAACGGCGTCGATCTCTTCGCCGCGTTCCAGCAACGCAGCGGTGACTTGGCACTGTGTTATGTGGATTGAGGCCTCGCCAGCGCCTTCGTGGCGCATTGCGGCGAGCCGCGCATCGACGTCAATTCGAGGCTTGCCACCGTTCCCGGCATAGGCAGCAAACGGCTCGCCGGCGCCATTGCCCTGCTTCGGACGTCGCGTCAGTAGCGGCCGGGCCTCGGCCAGCCACTCTTCGAGCTCCGCGAGCTCGTACCGTGCGGCCGGCCGATCCCCGAGGACGCGCACGGCAACCGGAGCCTCGCGCTTGTAGTTCACCGAGCCGGGGATGCGCATGAGGCGGCTGATCTCGGCGCATTGAGGGTCGCCGCCAAGGTGATCGGCTAGCCGGCGCAACGCCGCCTCGACGCGCGCCACCATCTCCGGCATCGCCGCCTCCGCCTCATGGAACAGCCAATAGGAATGCACGCCGCCGCCGGTTTCGACCACAATGGACGCCGGCAGAAACGTTTGCCCGATCTGCTGCCGTATCTCATCGGGAGTAAGATCGTGGTCTTTGTAGTCGATGTCAGCATGCAGGCCGGCGATCCAACCCACGTTGCTCTTGCTGCGGCCGTTGGCGCCATTGCGCAGCGTGCTAATGCAGAAATAAAGGCCAACGCCGGCCCGATCATGCCGCCGCAAGAAGCCCTCGATCCGATTGGTCTCCCGGCTCGCTAGGCTATGCACGGCCCCGTTCGGCCCCAGCGCGGTAAGAAAAACGGCACCTTCCGGCGCCGCCTCAAAGATCGTCGCGAGTGTGTCGATCGCCGCGTCGACGTCAATCATTGTTGTCCTCGCGCTAGAGCGACGCCTTACGGCGCTTCTTCATCTTCTCGCTACGATGATCTTCGAAGGCTTTGGCGGGCTCC
>DATFVO010000117.1:0-2352 GCA_035260265.1 Methyloceanibacter sp. | reverse complement strand
CTCGGACTTCAGTTGAGGTGACCTGTGAAGCTTCTGATTTGGAGGTGCTTTTTGTCGAATGGCTCAATGCCATCATTTTCGAAATGGCTGTACGCAACATGATCTTCGGGGGTTTCAAGGTCACCCTGACTGACACCGCCTTACGCGGCACCTTGTGGGGAGAGACTCTCGATCAAGCAAAGCACGCCCCTGCTTGTGAGCCTAAGGGCGCGACCTACACAGCGCTGCGTGTGGCGCAAGAACCTGACGAAACTTGGTCGGCCTCCTGCATCATCGACGTCTAGAAGTGAAAGCCGATGGACCTTTCTCGTTTAATCCGTATTGACGGGACGACGTGGCAGATCGAGCCCACTGGCGCCATGAGGGTACCAGCGGTGATTTACGCCGGCGAAGGACTCGTCCGTGAAATGGACGAGAAGGTCTACGAGCAGACCGTAAACGTCGCCTCCCTGCCAGGGATCGTAAAGGCAGCCTACGTCATGCCAGACGCCCATTGGGGGTACGGCTTCCCGATCGGCGGCGTGGCGGCTTTCGATGCAGATGAGGGTGGGGTGGTTTCAGCCGGAGGAGTTGGCTTTGACGTTTCCTGCGGCGTGCGCACAATGCTTTCTCACCTAAAGGTCTCACAGATCGCACCTGTGCAGAAAGAATTCGCCGACTCCTTGTTCCAGCAGATTCCTGCTGGCCTCGGCAGCAAGGGCGCAATCACGCTCGATCACGTCGAAATGGAGGCCATGCTGAAGGGTGGTGCTCGTTGGGCCGTAGAGCGCGGCTGGGGCGAGACCCGCGATCTCGAGCGCATCGAGGAGCATGGCGAGATGGTTGGCGCCGAGCCCTCGTGCGTATCTGACCGGGCCAAGGAGCGCCAGCAGCGGGAGATGGGGACGCTAGGCTCCGGCAATCATTATCTTGAGGTTCAGGCGATCAGCGAAGTGTTTGACAAAGAGGCGGCCGGATGCTTCGGCCTTGAGCCGGACGAGGTCGTCGTGACCATCCATTGCGGCTCGCGCGGCCTCGGCCATCAAATCGGCACGGAATTCCTACGCGAGATGCTCCCGGCCGCAGCAGCAGCCGGCATATCGCTTCCCGACCGCGAGCTCGCCTGCGCGCCGATCAAGGCCAATGTTGGCCAGCGCTATCTCGGCGCAATGCGTGCCGCCATCAATTGTGCCCTCGCCAATCGCGAGATCATCGGGCATTACGCAAGGCGCGTTTTCTCGCACTTTTTCCCCAATGCCAACCTCGATCTGCTGTTCGATGTATCCCACAACACCTGCAAGGTTGAATCCCACAAGGCCAATGGTGGCAACAGCCGCCAACTTTTCGTGCATCGAAAAGGTGCGACGCGAGCATTCGGTCCAAACCATCCCGACTTGCCGCAGGCTTTGCGCACGATTGGTCAGCCCGTTCTCATCGGCGGTAGCATGGGAACCGGGTCTTACGTGCTCGCAGGCTGCCTAAGCAGTGAGGAGAAATCTTTCGCTTCGGCCTGCCACGGGGCGGGTCGAGCGATGTCGCGGCATACCGCTCTCAAGAAGTGGCGTGGCCGCCAAATCGTCGATGAGCTCGCAGAGCATGGGATCATAATCCGCAGTCCATCGATGCGTGGTATCGCCGAAGAGGCGCCTGGCGCATACAAGGATGCGGAGGCCGTCGTATTGTCGGCCGAAGAGGCCGGCCTTGCCAAACGCGTCGCTCGCCTCAGGCCGCTCATCTGCATCAAAGGCTGAACGCTTAAAGAGCTTCGCGCGAAACAGTCGTCACGGCGCGCAGACCGCCCTAGCCTGCCGGAGCAAGCTATGACTATGGTTGTGGTGTTCGGCGGAGGAGGATTTCTCGGACAGAGGCTGGTGGGGCGCTTAACTGCCGAAGGGATGTCTGTACGCGTCGCGGTACGGTATCCCGACCCCGCGCGGATTAAGCTACGAGCGATCGGTTTCGATCTGGTGACTGTCGTTCCCGCCGATGTGCGTGACTCGGTATCGATGGCCGACGCGGTAGCTGGGGCCGACGCGGTCGTCAACACGGTCTCGGCCTATGTCGAGATGGGCAATACGACTTTCGAGGCAGTGCACGTCCGAGGGGCTGAAACGGTGGCACGGGAGGCTGTCGCCGCGGGTGTCGCCCGTCTCGTGCTTGTATCTGGTATCGGCGCCAATTCTAGTTCGGGTTCTTCTTACATCCGTGCCCGTGGACGCGGCGAACAGGTGGTCTGTGGCTGCCGCCATGATGCGCGAACTCTACGATGCCAGCACGCGGTCGATCTTCTGCTTCGCCTTGGCCACAGCCTCTTCCTTCCGTGGTGCCAAAGTCCGCAGTGTAGATCGTGAGATGAGCGGTAAATCAGCTCGC